>NZ_DASQPW010000081.1:0-18312 GCF_035643755.1 Stackebrandtia sp.
CTGCGGACGCAGGGCACGGCGGCGCTGTGGCACTGGTACGGCCTGGCCGCGATCGGGTTGATCGCCGTCGGCGGACTGCTGGTGCAAAACGCCTATCGTTCCGGACACTTCGGACTCGCCTTCGCGACCCTGCTCATCGCCGACCCGGTGGTGGCGGCGACCTCCGGCGTCGTCGCGCTGTCGGAACCCCTTCCGAGCAATGCCCTGGACGTCTTCCTCGCGGTCGCCTCGGTCGTGGTGACCACGGTCGGCGTCGCGGTGCTCGCCCGCCACACCGGACCCCCCGAATCCACACTCGACGCTTCGGACTCGCCGGAGCGGAGCTCTACACCACAACCCGACACCCTCAAGGAGATCCGCCATGTCCATAGTGACCTCAACTGTGCCCGCCCCTGACCTCGGCGCCCTCGAGACGGGCGGCACCGTCGACCTCCACCACGCGCCGCGGCGCCGGGTGCTGATCGGCGCCGACACCTACCCCCCGGACGTCAACGGCGCGGGCTACTTCACCCACCGCCTCGCGGCGGGACTGGTGGCGCGCGGCAACGAGGTCCACGTGGTGTGCCCCTCCGACACCGGCCCGTCCGGAGTGGAGGTGCGCGACGGGGTCACGGTGCACCGCCTGCGATCCCACGCCCTGCTGTTGCACCCGACCATGCGGTTCGTGGTCCCCGGCGCCGCGTCGGCGGCGATGCGCGAGGTGTTCGACGCCGTGCGCCCCGAGGTGGTCCACGTCCAGGGCCACTTCCCGGTGGGACGGTCCTGTCTGTACACCGCCAAGCGCTCCGGCGTCCCCGCGGTGGCCACCAACCACTTCATGCCCGACAACCTGCTGCACCACGTCAGGGTGCCCCGCCGGCTGCGCGAGTTCGTGGCCGCCCGCGCCTGGAAGGACGCGGCTCGGGTCTTCTCCCGCGCCGACCACGTCACCACGCCGACGCCGTTGGCGGCGAAGGTGTTCCGCGACAACGGATACCGTGGCGACATCGAGGCCGTCTCCTGCGGCATCGACCTGTCCCGCTTCCACCCCCGGGTGGGTCCGGCGTCGGCGGCCCGGGCCCGCTTCGGCCTGCCCGACCGCGACACCGTCGTGTTCGTCGGGCGTCTGGACGAGGAGAAGCGGATCGGCGACCTGATCCGCGCCATGCCGCAGGTGCGTCGCCACGTCGACGCGCAACTGGTGGTCGCCGGGATCGGGCCCGAGCACCAGCGCCTCACCGCGCTGGCCGCCGACCTGGGCATCTCGGCCTACGTGCGGCTGCTGGGTTTCGTCCCCGACGAGGATCTGCCCGAGTTCTACCGGGCGGGCGACGTGTTCGCCATCGCCGGGATCGCCGAGCTTCAGTCCATCGTGACCCTGGAGGCGATGGCCTCGGGGCTGCCGGTGGTGGCCGCCGACGCCGTCGCCCTGCCGCACCTCGTGAAGAACGGTCAAAACGGGTATCTGTTTACGCCCGGAGATATAGAGGGCATTTCCACCCGTATCAGGGCTATTCTGACCCCACCACGGGAGGTGGAGGCGATGGGTTCGTCCAGCCGCGCGATGGCGCTGACACACGATCACACGAATTCGCTGCGGCGTTTCGAAGACGTCTACTCCGGCCTGGTCGCGTCCGGGAGCAGGCAATGAACGCGCCGGTCGCCACCGGCCTCACCTGGCAGGCCAAGGTCGCCATCGCGGGCAGCATCACCGGAACCGCCATATTCGCACTGCTGCATCTCCTGATGGCCGGCCCGGTGAGCCCGGTGAGCGAACCGGTGTCCAACTACGCGCTCACCCCGCCGGGCAATGTCCTCTTCGCACTCGCCGTGCTGGGCTTCGCCTCCGGGTGCGCGGCCCTGTCCCTGCTTCCCGCCCCCGGCCTCCCCCGGGTGCTGCTGGGCGTCACCTCGCTGGCGCTGCTGGTCGCGGTGATGGTGCCGACCGACTCCGGCGACGGCTCCTCGCTGAACGGCCAGGTCCACCGCTACGCGGCGGGCACCGCCTTCGTCGTGCTGACCCTGACCGGTGCCTGGATCTGGCTGTGGGGCGATGGCGGGCGGCTGGTCGGACTGGTCACGGTGGCCGCCGCGGTCACCTTGGCGTTCAGCTCGATGAACACGCTGTTTCCCGGCGTGCTGGACGGCGGCGCCTGGCGCGGCATCCCGCAACGCGCCCACCTGGCGATCCACGCGGTGCTGCTGGTCGTCCTGGCCCTGCTGCCCCGGCGGGCACCGCAGCCACGCCCGGCCACAGCGCTGGTGCGGGCGCGCCCGGGGCTGGTCGCCACGCCCACGCCGGCCACCATCCACGATGGCGAGAAACTCTGGCTGACTAGCCGTGGCATCCCCGGGCGGGGAGCATTACCATCAGCGGATGGCCTCCGACCGCGCACTTTACGTCGTCAGTGACGTGCATGGACATCTCGACAAGCTGACCGTCGCCCTCGAGGCCGCCGGGCTCATCGACGGCGACGGCGGCTGGGTCGGCGGCAACGCGCGGCTGTGGTTCCTCGGCGACCTCTTCGACCGGGGAACCGACGGGGCGGGCATCGTCGGGTTGATCATGCGGCTGTCGGAGGAGGCCAAGGCCGAGGGCGGCGTGGCGGACTCGCTGCTGGGCAACCACGAGGTCCTGATGCTCGGTGCGCAGCGCTTCGGCGCCGAGGACCTGGAGGACGAGGACGGCAACTCCCGCAACTTCGACATGTGGTGGCACCTCAACGGGGGACAGGACGACGACGTCGCCAAGCTGACCGACGAGCAGATCAACTGGGTGCGCAACCGCCCGGCCATGGCGTACGTGTCCGACCACCTGTTGATGCACACCGACACCACCGAGTACGCGGCGTACGGACGCAACATCAGCGCCGTCAACCGCACGATCCGCAAGATCCTGAAGTCCGGTGACCACAATCGATGGTGGGAGCTGTTTCGGCGGCTGACCATCCGGCACCGCTTCGAGGCCGAGGACGGGCCCGACCAGGCCGCGGCGATGCTGGACTTCTTCGGCGGCAGCCAGATCGTCCACGGCCACAGCACCATCCCCGACCGCCTCGGCATCCCCGGCGATCAGGTCAACGGCGCCCGCCTCTACTGCGACGACCTGGTGTTGAATGTGGACGGCGGCGTGTATCAGGGCGGCCCGTGCCTGGTGGTCCCGCTTCCCGTTCCCGACAGCGCGCTGCACCAGTTCCCGTCAGAGGAGACCGACTCCGGCGACGAGCCCGAAACCGTTGTCGCCGAAGAAGAAGACGTCGCCGACGAGGCGGACGACACCACTGAGGACGCCGGGACCCCCGAGGCCGAGGCCGAGACCGAGGCGGAGGACAAGGAAAAGGCGGCCCCCGCGGAGGAGACCGCCAAGTCCTGAGCGTCGCGTCGGCTCAGCTCGTGGGCTGGGAGCGGAACAGGTCGATGTTCCCCGACACCGTGTTGACGTGGAGCTGCAGGCTGGCCGCCGCCGTCGACGGCATGTCGCCCACCGCCAGATCGCTGGAAGTGGTGCCGCTGATGGAGTTCAGGTCCATCCACACCCCGACGCCGGGCGCCACCCCGACCGACACCGTGCCCGACACCGAGCGCAGCTTGCACACTCCGGAGTGGACGGTGCTGACGGTCAGGTCGCCGGAGACGCTGTTGCCCTGGACGGAGCGTCCGGCGTAGCCGATGCGCACGTCGCCCGACACCGACTTGGCGTTGACGTCGCCGCCGGCGTGGTCGATGAGCAGGTCCCCCGAGACCGTGTTGCCGCGCGCCTCGCCCGAGCACTCGATGACGTGGGCGTCCCCGGAGGCGGTGTTGACCGTCGCCTGCGCGGTCTTCTCCACGGTGATCTCGCCCGAGGCGGTGGTCGCGGAGACCACCTCGAGCTCGCCGTGCAGCCCGATCGGAGCCGAGGCGGTCTTGGCGTTGACGCTGGAGCCCAGCGGAATCTTGACGGTGACGTCGATGGCGCTGGAGCGCCCGCGCAGCCATCCGGCCATCCCCTCCGGCGACCGGATGGTGAGCTTGTTGTCGCGGAAGTCGACCTTGGTGGCCTCGGCGGCCTCCCGCGAGCGTTCGTCGTTGCGGTGCGGGGTGACGCTCACCGAGGCGTTGTCGCGGTCCTCGGCGATGACGTCGCAGGTACCCGCGCCCATCGTGATACTGACGGATATTGGTGTGTCACAGGGAAACTCGGACATGGCGAACGTGCCTTTCGGTGCTAGGTCAGGTGAGAGCAGGTAAGTGTGGTGGGTGTCAGCTTTGGGCGTAGCCGGTGACGCGGCGCCCGAAACGGGCGCGGCCGGGCGGCGCGGGCGGCGACGGCGGGTTGGGCGGCATGGGCGGCGCGTTGTACACCGCCGCGTTGATGGCGCGCACCAGCCAGGCGTTGACCGATATGGACTCCGCGGAGGCGGCGCGTTCGACGGACTCCTTCAGTGGTTCCGGAAGCCGCAGCGTGATGCGGGCGACGTCCCCGGACTCCGCGGCCGGGGCCGGCGGTGGTTCCGCGGGGACGCTCGGCGTCTCGCTGACCACCAGATCGGCCTGTCGCGCGCGCATGCGCACCTCTACGGTGGCAGGATTACCGCTGCGATTCAGCTCGCCGGTGATTTCGGCGGCGGCGTCGGAAAGCGCCTCCAACAGGGCGAGGCGCAGCGACGCCTCCAGCGATCCCGACAGAAGTTCGGCGGTCTGCACGGCGGACTCGCCGGCGGGAGCGGCTGCCGCGGCGAGATCCCGGCGAAGCGATTCGAGATACGGAGTCAGGTCCATGACGCCATTATGGCACTACTCGTGGCGTCGCGCAAGGGGGTGTGACGCATCATGTCGACGTCGCGCCTGCTGAGCGCGGAGGCAACCCGCCTCGAGTAGGCTCGGCGCCAGCTGAACATCGGAATTGATCAGGAGAATTCACGCATGCCGGAAACCGTGTCCCCGCAGGTCAACCTCGTCGCCTGGACCCACTTCGAGACCCCGGCCGACGTGCCGTGGGAAACCGACGCCGACGGCGGGCAGGCCCTGGCGGAGTTCGCGGGTCGCGCGTGTTACCAGTCGTGGAAGAAGCCCAACCCGAAGACGGCCACCAATGCCGGTTATCTCGACCACATCCTTCAGGTCGGGCACCTGTCGGTGCTGGAACACGGCACCGTCTCCTTCTACATCACCGGCGTGTCGCGCTCCCTCACCCACGAGTTGATCCGGCACCGCCACTTCTCCTACAGCCAGCTCTCCCAGCGCTACGTCCCCGAGCGCGACGCCAAGATGGTCGAGCCCGACGTCATAGCCGACGACCCCGGGCTGCACGAGAAGTTCCTCGCCGCCGCCGAGGCCTCCCAGACCGCCTACACCGAACTTCTGGAGGGCCTGGAGAAGAAGTTCGCCGACGAGCCCAACGCCACCCTGCGCCGCAAACAGGCGCGCCAGGCGGCCCGCGCGGTGCTGCCCAACGCCACCGAGACCCGCATCGTGGTCACCGGCAACTACCGCGCCTGGCGCCACTTCGTCGCCATGCGGGCCTCCGAGCACGCCGACGTCGAGATCCGCCAGCTGGCGGTGACCTGCCTGCGGCTGCTGAAGGACAAGGTGCCCAACGTCTTCGCCGACTTCACCATCAGCACGCTGTCGGACGGCACCACGGTCGCGTCGTCGCCATACGTCCAAGAGGGTTGACGCGGCCGACACACGGGATTGCACACAGACGGACAAGGCCGGGAGACGCGGCTCACCCGGCCCTCGAACGATAGGTTTGACAACATGACCAGCGATGCCACCCGCCCATTCGGGCGCTTGCTGACCGCCATGATCACCCCCTTCACCGACGACGGCGCACTGGACGTCGACGGCGCGCAGACCCTCGCCACCTATCTGGTGGACGAGCAGCGCTGCGATGGGTTGGTGCTCAACGGAACCACGGGCGAATCGCCCACCACCACCGACGCCGAGAAGGAAACCCTGGTGCGGGCGGTGGCCGAGGCCGTCGGCGACCGGGCCACCGTGGTGGCCGGGGCCGGAAGCTACGACACCGCCCACAGCCTCGAGCTGATCGCCGCCGCCGAGCGGGCCGGAGCGCACGGCCTGCTCCTGGTGACGCCGTACTACTCGCGGCCCACCCAGGACATGCTGGTGCGGCACTTCAACACGCTCGCCGACGCCGCCGAGCTGCCGATCATGCTGTACGACATCCCGCCGCGCAGCGGCCGGGAGCTGGAGCGCGACACCGTCGTGACGCTGGCCAAGCACCCGAAGATCGTGGCCGTCAAGGACGCCACCCAGCGCATCTACGACGCGCAGCGCAAGCGGGTCGCCTCGGGGCTGGCCTATTACAACGGCGTCGACGACATCAACCTGGCCGCCTACGCCTCCGGCCAGGTCGGCGCCGTCAGCGTCATCGCCCACCTGGCGGGCAAGCGCTTGGCCGAGATGTTCGACGCCGTCGACGCCGGCGACATCGTCAGGGCGCGGTCCATCAGCGACGGACTGCTGCCCGTGGTGTGGGCGCTGCAGGACAGCACCCAGGGGTTGTGCGCGGTGAAGTCCGCGCTCAACGCCCGCGGGTTGCCGGGCGGGCCACCGCGTCCGCCGCTGTACGCCGCCGACGTCGACACCAGCGCGCTGATCGAGTCGCTGTTGAAGGAAGCCGGGATCGCGTGATGAGTGCCAACACCGAACTGGGGGCGCCGCCCCCGCTGCCGCGCGGCGCGCTGCGCGTGACCCCGCTGGGCGGGCTGGGAGCCATCGGCCGCAACATGACGGCCTACGAATTCGACGGCCGGATCCTCATCGTCGACTGCGGCGTGCTGTTCCCCGACATGGACCAGCCCGGCGTCGACCTGATCCTGCCGGACTTCACCAGCCTGCTGGATCGCCTGAACGACATCGAGGCGATCGTGCTGACCCACGGACACGAGGACCACATTGGAGCCGTCCCGTACCTGTTGGCGCACAAGCCCGACATTCCGCTGGTGGGCTCGCAGTTCACGCTGGCGCTCATCGAGGCCAAGCTGCGCGAGCGCAAGATCAAGCCGTACACGCTGGCGGTGACCGAGACCCAGTCCGAGCAGCTGGGCCCGTTCACGTGCGAGTTCTTCGCCGTCAACCACTCGATCCCGGACGCGCTGGCCGTGGCGGTGCGCACCGACGCCGGCCTGGTGCTGCACACCGGCGACTTCAAGATGGACCAGCTGCCGCTGGACGGCCGCCTCACCGACCTGGCCGGTTTCGCGCGGCTCGGCGAGCAGGGCGTCGACCTGCTGCTGTCGGACTCCACCAACGCCGAGATCCCGGGCTTCGTCACCTCGGAGCGCGAGATCCGCGGGGTGCTGGACGACATCTTCCGCGCCGCCGAGGGCCGCATCATCGTGGCGTCCTTCGCCTCCCACGTCCACCGGGTCCAGCAGGTCTTCGACTCGGCCGTCGAACATGGACGCAAGGTCGCCTTCATCGGGCGGTCGATGGTGCGCAACATGGGCATCGCCCGCGACCTGGGGCTGTTGCAGATCCCCGGCGGCAGCCTGGTCTCCATGGACGAGGCCACCCGGCTGCCCGACAACGAGATCGTGTACATGTCCACCGGTTCCCAGGGCGAGCCGATGAGCGCGCTGGGCCGGATGGCCTCGGGCGACCACCGGCACATCACCGTGGAGTCGGGCGACACCGTGGTGCTGGCGTCGTCGCTGGTGCCCGGCAACGAGACCGCCGTGTACGGCGTCATCAACCGGCTGTCGCGCTCCGGCGCCACCGTGATCCACAAGGACGTCGCGAAGGTCCACGTGTCGGGGCACGCCCCGGCCGGCGAGCTGTTGTACGTCCTCAATGTCGTCAAGCCGTCCAACTTCATGCCGGTGCACGGCGAGTGGCGCCACCTGCGTGCCCACGCCCGGCTGGCCGCCAGCTCCGGCGTCCCCGAGAACCAGATCACCCTGGTGGAGAACGGCGACGTCGTGGACCTGGTGGACGGCGTCGCTCGGGTCGTCGGACACATCGAGAACAACAACATCTATGTGGACGGACTGGCCGTCGGCGACGTCGGCGAGCCGGTGCTGTCCGAGCGCCGCATCCTCGGCGACGGGGGCTTCGTGTCGGCCACGGTGGTGGTGGACTCGGTGACCGGCAAGGTGGTCGGCGGGCCCACGGTGTCGGCCAAGGGCTTCAGCGAGGACCCGGCGGCGTTCAACGGCGTGCTGCCGCTGATCACCGAGGCGCTCGACAAGGCCGCCGCCGACGGCGTCTCCGACCCGCATCAGTTGCAGCAGTTGGTGCGCCGCACCGTCGGCAAGTGGGTCAACGACACCTACCGCAGGCGGCCGATGATCGTGCCGCACGTGCTCGAGGTGTGACCGGCTTGCGGTTGCCGCGCTGGTACCGCGAGCGGGTGGAGCCGGTGCCGGACGACGAGGACCTTCGCGTCTCCACATTGGAGCTGTTCTTCGATCTGGTCTTCGTCTTCACGGTCACCCAACTGACCCACGTGGTGTCGCACGACTACCGCACCGGCTTTCCCCAGACCTTCCTGATGTTCGGGGTCATCTGGTGGATCTACGCCGGATACGCCTGGCTGACCAACGCGGTGCCGCCCCGGCGCCCGGCCCGCCGGATCCTGCTGCTGGTGGCGATGGCGGGCTGGCTGATCGTGGCCATGGCGGTGCCCGACGCCTTCGGCGGCACCGGAGTGTGGTTCTCGGTGGGCATGCTGATCGTGGTGCTCGTGCACGGCGCCATGTACCTGCAGTCCACCAGGGCCTTCGTTCCGGTGTTCATCGCCAACGTCACCGGCGTCGGGTTGACCTTCGGCGCGGACTTCACCCACGGCGCGCTCAAGTACGCGTTGTGGCTGGCCGCGGTGGCGATCATGTGGCTGTCGCCCGTGATCGCCGGGCAGGCGGGGTTTCGGCTGCACGCCGGTCACATCAGCGAACGCCACGGACTGGTCGTCATCATCACGATCGGGGAATCCGTCGTGGCCGTGGGCGCCGCGGCCGGCGGTGCGCACCTGAGCGCGCGGCTCGTGCTGATCGGCGTCCTCGGCCTGTGCCTGGCGGCCTGCCTGTGGTGGGCGTACTTCACCCGGGACCTGGAACGCGCCGAGGAGACGCTCGCGGGGTGCGCCGACACCGCCGTGCGCACCGGCAAGATCCTGTGGGGGTTCTTCTTCTGGCACGTGCCGATCCTGCTGGGCATCGTCGCGATCGCCGCGGCGATGGGCTCGGCGATCGCCCACGCCGAGGCGCCCCTGGGTCCGGGGCCGCGGTGGGCGCTGTCGGCGGGTCTGACGGCGTTTCTGGTGGGCTCCATGCTGTTTCGCCGAGTCATGAATCTGCACCACGGTTGGACGCGCGCGGCCGCCGCCGTCGCGGCACCCTGCACCGTCCCCTTGGGACAGATCGCGGCGGCCTGGCAACTGTCCGCGCTGGTGGCCATACTGTTGGCCATGTTGATCGCCGAGGACGTCGGGACGTCGCGACGGCGAGACCAAGTCGTTACCTTCGAGTAACCGATACGTTGTCGCCATCTGCTTGTGTCATCGCGTAGATCGTGGACATGCCTTCGAGACCCATGCCCGAGGAGATTCATATATGCCCATCCGGAAAAAGCGGCTGCTGATCGCCGCCGGCGCCGCGAGCCTCGCGCTCGGCGTCGGCATGGTGGTCGTACCCAGCGCCTTCGCCAGCGGCGGAAACACCACCGACATCCAGCTGTTGGCGATCAACGACTTCCACGGCAACCTGGAGCCGCCGACCGGATCGTCCGGGCAACTGACCGAACTGGACGACAGCGGCAAAGAGCACACCATCGACGCCGGCGGTTCCGAGTACCTCGCCACCGATCTGGCCAAGGCCCGCAAGCACCACAAGGACTCCACCACGGTGGCCGCCGGCGACCTGATCGGCGCCAGCCCCTTCACCTCGGCGGCCTTCCACGATGAGCCCACCATCGAGGCCATGAACAAGATGAAGCTCGAGGTCACCTCGGTGGGCAACCACGAGTTCGACGAGGGCTTCACCGAGCTCAAGCGGATGCAGGACGGCGGGTGCCACCCGACCGACGGCTGCGCCGACCCCAAGCACAAGTTCAAAGGCGCCAAGTTCCACTACCTGGGCGCCAATGTGGACGACAAGGACTCCAAGCAGCCGGTGCTGCCGCCGGTGTGGGTGAAGAATTACTCCGACGGCGCCCGGGTCGGCTTCATCGGCATGACCCTGCACGGCACCGGCGACATCATCTCGCACGAGGGCAACGAGAACCTCGAGTTCGCCGACGAGGTGAAGACCGCCAACTTCTACACCAAGGTCCTGGAGATGACCGGGGTGAACTCGATCGTGGTGCTGGTGCACGAGGGCGGCATGCCGTCGGGCAAGGCCTACAACTACGACTGCGACGCCGACGGCCCCGGCTCCGGCATCTCCGGCCCCATCAAGGACATCGCCAAGAATCTCGACCCGCAGATCGACGCGGTGATCTCCGGACACACCCACCAGGCGTACACCTGCAACATCCCCGACCCGGACGGCAAGGACCGCCTGGTGACCTCGGGGTCGTCCTTCGGGCGGCTTTACACCGAAATGGACATGAAGTACGACTTCAAGACCAAGGACATCGTCCGCACCTCGGTGAAGGCCAAGAACCACGCCGTCACCCGCGACGTGAAGCGCGACCCGACCCAGACCAAGCTGATCGACAAGTACAAGAAGCTGGCCGAGCCGATCGCCAACAAGAAGGTCGGGTACATCTCGGCCGACATTCCCCTGGAGGAGACCGGCACCAAGGAGTCGGCGCTGGGCGACCTGATCGCCGATGCCCAAAAGGATCAGACCGCCGGTGACGACGTCGGCAAGGCGCAGCTGGCGCTCATGAATCCCGGCGGCGTCAGAGCCGATCTGTTGTACAAGCAGTCGGGGTCCGAGGGCGACGGCGTGGTCACCTACGGCGAGGCCTTCACGGTGCAGCCGTTCGCCAACACGCTGACCACCCTCGACCTGACCGGCAAGCAGATCATCACGGCGCTGCAACAGCAGTACAGCGGCGACAACGAGAAGTCACCGAAGGTGTTGCAGCCCTCCAAGGGCTTTGCGTACACTGTGGACACCTCGAAGACGGGTGCCGACAAGATCGTCACCGACAGTATCGAACTGGACGGCAAGAAACTGGACGAATCCGCCACCTATAGGGTCACGGTGAACTCCTTCCTCGCCGGCGGTGGTGACGGTTTCAAGGTTCTGGCCGAGGGCAAGAACCCGCTCGTCGGCGAGGACGACCTGGCCGCGCTGCAGAAGTGGTTCGCCGACAACTCCTCGGAGTCCAAGCCGGTCGACCCGCCCAAGACCGACCGGATCACCTTCAAATAAGAGCTTTACTCCGCCCCCAGATCGGGCCCCGGTTCCGGCAACGGAACCGGGGCCCGACACTATCTACGTGCATCTCGATCCGGCGCCGGTACTCTAACGGAATGGCTGGCCGAGGTTCGGCGGCGAAGAAGACCGCCCGCAAACGCTCCACATCGGCGCGCTCACGCTCCACATCGGGCGCCCGCAACACCAGGGGGCGCCGTCCGGCGAAGAAGACCACCGCCGCGCGGCGCACCACCAAACGACGCACCTCCGCGATTCCCGGCCCACTCGAGGCCGCGGGAATGGCGGTCCGTGGACTGTGGAACGGCGTGGCCCGCGGCACCGGCTGGGTGGCGCGCGGCATCGGCCGCGAGGCCGCCACCGCCCGCGACATCGACCCCTCGCACCGCCGCGACGGCGTGGCGCTGGTGATGCTGGCCCTGGCGATCCTCCTGGCGGTGGCGCTGTGGTTCCACTCCGGAGGGCCGGTGGGGGACAAGCTGTCCTTCGGCATCCGCTGGGTGATGGGTGCCGCCGCGCTGGCGCTGCCGGTCCTGCTGGCAGCCGGCGCCGTCCACATGATGCGCCAGGCCCGCAGCGACGAGGCCCACGGCCGCGCCGTGGTCGGCTGGACGGCGCTGGTGCTGGGCGCCTGCGGGCTTTTGCACCTCGTCAAGGGGCTCCCCACCGCCACCGGCGCCGTGCTGGACGCCGGCGGGCAACTGGGGCGCCTGATCGGCGGCGCCCTGCACGCCGCGGTGTCGGGCTGGGTGGCGGCGCCCGTGCTGGCCCTCATCGTGATCTTCGGGCTGCTGGTGATCACCGCGACCCCCGTCAACCAGGTGCCGCAGCGGCTCGCGTCACTGTGGAGGATGGGCAGCGGACACACCGACGCCGACGCCGAGGCGCCGACCAAACGCACCCGCCGCTCCAGGACCACGGCCGACGTGGACGGCGAGGACACCGAGGACCTGGAACCCGAGGACGACGACGAGCCCGAGGCCCACACCCCGCTGCCGCGGCTGGACCCCGACAAGGTGCCGATGGTGCGGCGCGAGCCGCCGAAGCACACCCCCGTCCCGAAGTCCAAGGCGGTGCAGCCCCCGCTGCCCGACAGCGGCGACTACCACCTGCCGCCTCTGGACCTGCTGAAGAGCGGCAAGGCCGCCAAGACCCGCAGCAAGGCCAACGACACCGTCATCGCCGCGCTGCACGAGGTCTTCGAACAGTTCAAGGTGGACGCCGCCGTCACCGGGTTCACCCGGGGCCCCACGGTCACCCGCTACGAGGTCGAGCTGGGCCCGGCGGTCAAGGTCGAACGCATCACCCAGCTGTCCAAGAACATCGCCTACGCGGTGAAGAGCCCCGATGTCCGCATCCTGAGCCCGATCCCCGGCAAGTCGGCCGTCGGCGTGGAGATCCCCAACGCCGACCGGGAGAACGTCTCGCTGGGCGACGTGTTGCGCTCGAACACCGCCCAGACCGAGAAGCACCCGATGGTGATCGCGCTGGGCAAGGACATCGAGGGCGGCTTCGTGCTGGCCAACCTGGCGAAGATGCCGCACCTGCTGATCGCCGGCGCCACCGGCAGCGGCAAGTCCTCGTGCATCAACTCCCTGCTGGCGTCGGTGCTGATGCGCGCCACGCCCGAGGAGGTGCGGCTGCTGCTCATCGACCCTAAGCGGGTCGAACTGACCGCCTACGAGGGCATCCCTCACCTGGTGAACCCGATCGTCACCAACCCGAAGAAGGCCTCCGACGCTCTACAGTGGGTGGTCAAGGAGATGGACACCCGCTACGAGGACCTGGCGGCCTCGGGCGTGCGGCACATCGACGACTTCAACCGCAAGGTGCGTTCCGGCCAGATCAAGGCGCCGCCGGGCTCGGAGCGCGTGTACCGCCCGTACCCGTACCTTCTGGCCATCGTGGACGAGCTGGCCGACCTGATGATGGTGGCGCCGCGCGACGTCGAGGACGCCATCGTGCGCATCACCCAGCTGGCCCGCGCCGCCGGCATCCACCTGGTGCTGGCCACCCAGCGCCCCTCGGTGGACGTCGTCACCGGCCTCATCAAGGCCAACGTGCCCTCGCGGCTGGCCTTCTCCACCTCGTCGCTGGCCGACTCGCGGGTCATCCTGGACCAGCCCGGCGCCGAGAAGCTGATCGGACAGGGCGACGGCCTGTTCCTGCCCATGGGCGCCTCCAAGCCCTCGCGGATCCAGGGCACCTGGGTCACCGACGGCGAGATCGAGCGCATCGTCGAATACAGCAAGAACCAGCGCGAGCCCGAGTTCGCCGAGGACGTGCTGACCGCCGCGGCGGGCCCGAAGAAGGAGATCGACGAGGACATCGGTGAGGACCTGGACGTCCTGCTCCAGGCGGTCGAGCAGGTGGTGACGAGCCAGTTCGGCTCCACGTCCATGCTGCAGCGCAAGCTGCGGGTCGGTTTCGCCAAGGCGGGCCGCCTGATGGACCTGATGGAGACCCGGGGCGTCGTCGGACCGTCGGAGGGCACCAAGGCCCGCGACGTGCTGGTCAAGCCCGACGAGCTGGACAAGGTGTTGGCCTCGATCCGTGGTGGGTAGTCTCGTGGGGTGCCAGAAGCTCCATCTACCTCGTCGCGGCGCCGCGTGGCCGTCGTGACGCTCGGCTGTGCCCGCAACGACACCGATTCGGAGGAGTTGGCGGCGCGGCTGGCCGACGGCGGATGGGAGCTCACCGACGACGGCGAGGGCGCCGACGTGGTGATGGTCAACACCTGCGGCTTCATCGAACAGGCCAAACAGGACTCGATCGACACGCTGCTCCAGGCCGCCGACACCGGCGCCAAGGTGGTGGCCACCGGCTGCCTCGCCGAGCGGTACGGCAACGAGCTGGCCGACAGCCTCCCCGAGGCGTCCGCCGTGCTGGGCTTCGACCACTACCCGGACATCGCCGCGCGGCTCGACGCGATCGCCGCCGGCGAGACCATCGCCTCGCACACCCCGCGCGACCGCCGCACGCTGCTGCCGATCTCCCCGGTGCGGCGGCCCGCGGCCGCCGCCGTGATCCCCGGCCACCGGCACGCCGAGGCCGACGACACGCCCGTCCCGCAGCACCTGAAGGTGTTGCGCCACCGCCTTTCCACGGGCCCCGTGGCCAACCTCAAGATCGCCTCGGGCTGCGACCGGCGCTGCGGCTTCTGTGCCATCCCGTCCTTCCGCGGCGCCTTCGTGTCGCGCACCCCCGCCGAGATCCTCGCCGAGGCCGCCTGGCTGGGCACCCAGGACGTCCGCGAACTGGTGCTGGTCAGCGAGAACACCACCTCCTACGGCAAGGACCTCGGCGACGCCGCCGCCCTGGAGGAGCTGCTTCGCGCGCTGGCGGCCACCGACGGCATCGTCCGCGTCCGGGCCTCCTACCTGCAGCCCGCCGAGCTGCGCCCCGACCTGGTGAAGACCATCGCCGCCACCCCCGGCGTCGCCCCGTACTTCGACCTGTCCTTCCAGCACTCCAGCCGCGACCTGCTGCGCCGGATGCGCCGCTTCGGCTCCACCGAGGGCTTCTGGGAGCTTCTGGACACGATCCGCGGCCTGGCGCCCTCCGCCGGCGTGCGCACCAACGTCATCGTCGGCTTCCCCGGCGAGACCGACGACGACGTCGCCGAGCTCGAGCGCTTCCTGTCGGCGGCCCGGCTCGACGCGGTGGGCGTGTTCGCCTACTCCGACGAGGACGGCACCGAGGCGGCCACACTGGACGGACACGTCGACCCCGACGTGGTGTCCCAGCGCTACGACCACATCAGCGTCCTGGTCGAGGAGCTCACCTCCCAGCGCGCCGCCGAACGCGTCGGCCAGACCGTGTCGGTCCTGGTGGACGCCGTGGACGCCGACGGCGTGGACGGCCGCGCCGCCCACCAGGCACCCGAGGTGGACGGCACCACGGCGCTGATCGGCGACGTGGACGCGCTGCGCCCGGGCGACCTGGTCGAGGCGGTCGTGGTCGACAGTATTGGCGTGGATCTGGTCGCCGAATGTGTCCCGACGACGAAGGCCTGAGCATGCCGCGCAAGGCGACGGCGGCCAGCCCTCCGTCGGTGTACAACGTGGCCAACCTGCTGACGGTGCTGCGCATCGTGCTGGTGCCCGCGTTCGTGCTGTGCGCGGTGGAATCGGACTTCGTCGACCCCGGCTGGCGGATGGCCGCGTGCGCGGTGTTCGTGGCCGCCGCCGTCACCGACTTCGCCGACGGCTGGCTGGCCCGCCGCCACGGCCTGGTCACCGCGTTCGGCAAGATCGCCGACCCGATCGCCGACAAGGCGCTCACGGGCGCCGCCCTGGTGCTGCTGTCGCTGTGGGACCTGGTGCCGTGGTGGGTCACCATCGTGATCCTGGTGCGGGAGTGGGGCATCACCCTGTTGCGGCTGTGGGTGATCCGCATCGGCGTCATCGCCGCCAGCCGCGGCGGCAAGATCAAGACCGTCCTGCAGATCGTGGCGATCGCGTTCTACCTGTGGCCGCTGCCGCAACCGCTGTCGCTGATCGATCCGTGGCTGATGGGTGCGGCCACGTTGGCCACGGTGGTCACCGGTTTTGACTACATTGTCCAGGTGATCAATCTGCGCCGCCGGGACGCCAAGCGGGCGGCCCCGTGACCGCCGCCCACATCGTCGCCGACCTGACCGCGCGCCGCCAGCACCTGGCGGTGGCCGAATCGCTGACCGGGGGAATGGTCGCGGCGGCCATCACAGGCGTCCCGGGCGCCAGCGCGGTGTTCCGGGCCGGAATCGTGGCCTACACGCCGCGCATGAAGTCCACATTGGTCGGAGTTGACGCCGAGCTGATCGCCAACGCCGGCGTGGTGTCGGGCGAGGTCGCCTCCGCCCTGGCCACCGGGGTGCGGGAACGCTGCGGCACCGACTGGGGCGTCGGCACCACCGGCGCCGCCGGACCCGAGGCGCACGGCGGGCAGCCACCGGGCACCGTGTGGATCGCGGTGGCCGCCGCCGACGGCACCGTCAGCGCCCGGCGCCTCATCATCGACGGCGACCGTGAGACGGTAAGGAGCGGCGCCGTGTCGGGCGTGTTGGCGCTGCTGACCGAGCGGCTGGACGTCGGCGCCACGTAAGTGTCGCCGCGCGGAGTAATCTGGCGTCCAACCCGGTTATACAACCGTGCCCGCACCGACGCGACGCGTCGCGGGCGGCGACCGCGCGAGACGACAGGAGAGGGCGATGGTGTTGCTGCGTCGGATCATTGGGGAGACGCTGCGTACCCGCAGGCGGGAGCAGCGCCGCACGCTTCGGGACGTCTCGGGGGCGGCGAACGTCAGCCTCGGGTACCTCTCGGAAGTGGAGCGGGGACAAAAAGAGGCGTCCAGCGAGCTGCTGTCGTCGATTTGTGAGGCATTGGACATTCCGCTGTCGGACGTGCTGGGCGACGTCACCAGCGAGGTGGCCCGGGAGGAGCACTCGGTCGCCAAGCGCGAGGCCGTCGCGTTGCTGCGCCCGGTCTCCCGCCTGGAGGAGCACCGCAAGCTCACCGACCTGCCGGTGCCGCAGGAGCACGAGACCACCCGTCCCATGCGGCGCGAGCCCGACCGCCCGATGGCGCCGCCGGCCTCCCTGGCCGCCGCGCGGGCCCGCCGGGCCCGGCGGGTGTCCACTCAGCCCGCCGCACCCAAGGCCAGCGTCGCCGCGTAGCGCCCCCTCACGGGGGTGGGCGGCGCGACTGTGCGCGATGGAGACTGAGAACATAGACTTGTTTGTTAACGCCGGCTGCTTGGAAGGATCGCGAGATGGCCAATCCCTTCGTCAAGGGTTGGAAGTACATGATGGCGCTGTTCGGCGCCAAGATAGACGAATACGCCGATCCTAAAATCCAGATCCAGCAGGCCGTCGAGGAGGCGCAGCGGCAGCACCAGGCGCTGACCAGCCAGGCCGCCGCCGTCATCGGCAACCAGCGTCAGCTGGAGATGAAGCTGTCGCGCACCATGTCCGAAGTGGAGAAGCTTCAGTCCCAGGCCCGTCAGGCCCTGGTGCTTGCGGACAAGGCGCGCGGCGAGGGCGACGAGAAGAAGGCCACCGAGTACGAAAGCTCCGCGCAGATCATCGCCTCGAAACTGGTCTCCACCGAGCAGTCCCTCGAGGACATGAAGGTGATGCACGACCAGGCGATCGGCGCCGCCGAGCAGGCGCGCCAGGCCGTGGAGAACAACCAGATGATGCTGCAGCAGAAGCTCGCCGAGCGTTCCAAGCTGCTGTCGCAACTGGAGCAGGCCAAGATGCAGGAGACCATCGCCTCCTCGCTGGAGTCGATGTCGTCGATCGCCGCCCCCGGCACCGTCCCGAACCTCGAAGAGGTGCGCGACAAGATCGAGAAGCGCTACGCCACCGCGATGGGCCGCGCCGACCTGGCGGGCAACTCGGTGGAGGGCCGCATGCTGGAGATCCAGAAGTCCACGGTGGACATGGCGGGCGCCTCGCGCCTGGAACAGATCCGCGCCAGCCTGCAGGGCGACAAGCTCGGCAGCGGCGACAAGCCCGAGGCCGTCGCCGACACCGCGGCCGACAGCGGCGAGCCCGCCAGCGTGTCGCGTTTGGACGAAATCCGTGCCAGCCTCAACAAAGATCGCGACGCCGCGACGGGCTGATGGCTGACTCGCCATGAGCTGGTCCTTCAACGGCCGGGGAGTTCCCCCACAGGTCAAGAGGCTGCGGCGGCGCCTGCGCAGCGCGCGTCGGTGGACCGTGGCCGCGGGGCTGTGGGGCGGCGTGGCCGCCGTGATGATCCCGCTGGGCGGCGTCAGCGCCTGGGACGCCATCTGGGCGGGCCTGTTCGGGGCCAGCGCGGCCCTGGCGTCGGTGCGCTGGGTGGATTACCGCTCCACCGCCAGGGCGATGCCCTCCGAACGCGACCAGCTCGCCCTGTCGGGCACGTCCGCGCTGGTCGCCGAGGCCCAGGGGCTGGCGGGCGCCTTCGCGGGCAAGCTGCGCCGCACGCGCGAGGCGGCCCAGTACCGCCGCTCCGCCGCCGCCCCCGCG
>NZ_DASQPW010000082.1:0-8919 GCF_035643755.1 Stackebrandtia sp.
GGTCGCCCGCGGGCTGCACATCGTGGTGGGCGTACAGCAGCACGGTCGGCGCGCCGGGCGGGGCGGGCCTGCGCCCGATCACCGCAGGCTGCCCGGTCTTGCCGGACTCGCCCTTGGCGGTGACGATGCGCACATCGGGCAGTCCCGCTCCGCGCAGCAGCTCGGCCACGGCCTCGGCGCTGCGCGCCACCTGCGCGTGGTCGAAGCCGTCGAAGGCCACCGAAGGTATGCGCGCCAACGAGATCAGGTCGTCGATGACGCCCGGCATCAGGTCGGAGACGGCGGAACGAAGCTGCGCGACGGGATCGGACATGCGGTCATACTAAGCGGCTCAACCCCGAGTTCTACACTGGCCGCCGTGCACCGGTATCGCTTCCTGCTGTCGCTGCGCTGGCTGGGTATGGCGGCGCTCGGAATCGTGCTGATCGCCGCCTGCGTCTGGTTGGGCTTTTGGCAACACGACCGCTACGAATACCGCGCCGACGTCAACGCGCGCATCGCCGCCGGCGACGGCGAGAAGCACCCCGACGCCGTGGAGACGGTGCTGTCGCCCTCCAGCGGACCCGCCGCCGACGCGGTGTGGAAGCGGGTGCGCGCCACGGGACGCTACGACGCCGACGCGCAGGTGCTGATCCGCAACCGCTCGGTCAACAGCGCCGCCGGGTACGAGGTGGTCACGCCGCTGATCCTCGCCGACGGCACCGCCGTGCTGATCGATCGCGGCTGGGTGCCGCCGGCGTCCAGCGGGGCCACCAAGCCCCCCGCGGTGCCCGCCCCGCCGAAGGGAACCGTCACGGTGACCGCGCGGGTGCGCCCGTCCGAGGAGAAGCTCGGCACGGTCGACACCGTGGACGGCGTCCGCCAGGCCCGCAGCGTCAACGTCGCCGAGCTGTCGAAGGACCTCGACTCGCCGGTGATGCGCGGCTACCTCACCGATGACAAGCCCCCCAAGGGTTTGACGGCGATCCCGGTGGAGGAGGAGCGCGCCTGGCAGAACTTCGCGTACTCCTACCAGTGGTGGCTGTTCGCCATCATGATCCCCATCGGCCTGGCGATGATCGCCCGCCGCGAGGCCCACCCGCCCGACGTGGACACCCCGAGGCAGCGCAAGCCCAGGTGGGGCGAGGAACGCGTCTGAAACTCAGTGCACCATGGAGTAGGGCGGCGGCGTGAACTTCTCCACCGGCTGCCCCTTCAGCCCGGCCTTCAACGCCGCGACCACGGCGCTGATGGGTTTCTGGGAATTCCCCTCTCCCACGGGATCGAAGGGATTGTCCGGATCGGACATGAACCCGGCCGCGGCGAGCTGCGGGGTGAAGCCCACGAACCACGCCGCCCGGTCGGAGTCGGTGGTGCCGGTCTTGCCCGCCACCGGGCGCCCCAGCTGTCCGTACACACTGGACGCCGTGCTCCAGCCGCCGCAGCTGCCCCTGGCCGCCCCGTACCCCGTGGGGCAGCGGGCGGCGTCGGTGGCGGCGCGCGCCACCTTCTTGGACACCGCGCGGTGGCAGTCGGGCGCGGCCTTGGCCATCTCCTTGCCGTGCTGGTCGATGGCCTTGAGCACCGGCGTCGGCTCGCAGTACATGCCCTCGGCGGCCACCGTGGCGTAGGCCCCGGCCATCTCCAGCGGCGTGGTGTCGGCGACGCCCAGGGTGAACGCGCCCCAGCCGTTGGCGTGCTTCTTGCTGGCGTAGAACGCGTCGGATTGGTTGTGCCACTTCAATCCCAGCCGCTCGGCCATGTGCACCGCCCGGGCCGCGCCCACCCGCTCGATGAGCTGCGCGAAATAGGTGTTCACCGATTTGCCGAAGCCCGACCACATGGTCTGGTTGCCGGTCATGGCGCCGGAGGCGTTGGACGGGCACCACTGCCCGCCGCACGAGGCCGGGCCCGAGGCGACCGGATAGTGCGTGGCCACCTGGTGCGGCGCGTAGATGTCGGTGCTCAGCGGCATCCCCTTCTCCAGGGCCGCCAGCATCGTGAACATCTTGAACGTCGACCCCGCCTGGTATCCCGAGACGCCGCCGCCCCCGAGCAGCGCGTTCACCGTGTTGGGATAGTTGCCCTTCATGCCTCTGGCCGCGGCCATCGGGTCGGCGCTGGGCCCGTTGCCCCCCTGGTCGAGGCTGAACGTTCTGTTCACCGCCATCGCCTTGATGCGCCCGGTGCCCGGTTCCAGCGCCACCGCCCCCAGGGCGTGTCTGCTGTCGCGTGATTCGCTGGCGTCGATGTTCTTCTGCAGCGCCTTCTGGGCGTGCGGGTCGATCGAGGTGATGATGGTGTATCCGCCGCGCCGCAGGTTGTTCTCGCGGTCACGCGGGGTCTTGCCGAACTGCGGCTGGGTCCGCCACCAGTGCCGAACGTAGTCGCAGAAGAAGCCGTAGCGGCGCGCCTTCTTGCCCACGTCGATGCAGGCGTTGGACGGGTGCGACAGGTGCAGCTTGATCGGGGTGCGCGTGCTGTCGCGCGCCTCCTTGTGCGTGATGTAGCCGAGCTTGGCCATCCGACCGATCACCCAGTTGCGGCGCTTGGTGGCGTCCTTGGTGTTGGTGGCGGCGGGGTCGTAGGCCGACGGCGCCTGCACCAGGCCCGCCAGCATCGCCGCCTGCGGCAGCGTCAGGTCGTCGGGCGACTTCGAGAAGTACACATAGGATGCCGCGAAGATGCCGTAGGCGCGGTGCCCGAAGTAGACCTGGTTCAGGTACGCCTCCAGGATCTCCTTCTTGGTCATGCGCTGCTCCAGCGAGGTGGCCAGCCGCATCTCCCGCAGCTTGCGGGAGGGGGTCTGCTCGGTGACGGCCAGCACCTCCTCGTTGGTCTTGGCGTTGCTGCGCAGGGCCCCCCGGACGTACTGCATGGTCAATGTGGACGCGCCCTGGGAGACCTGGCCGCCGGAGTTGTTGGCCACCATGGCCCGCGCGACTCCGCGATAGTCCACGCCGTGGTGCTGGTAGAAGCGGGAGTCCTCGGCCGAGACGATGGCCTGCTGCATCACCGGCGCCACCTCGTCCAGCGGGACGTTGCGCCGAAACTCGTCGTAGAACTGCGACAGCAGCGTCGTTCCGTCGGAGGCGTACACGTAGGTGGTCTGGGGCGGCGTGGCGTCGCCGAGCTTCGCCGACAGCTTGTCGACCGCCTCCACGCCCGCCTTGGCCGACAGCCCGCCGGTGGCCACCAGCGGGAACACCATGACGGCCGCCATGAGACCGCCGATCGCCCCGACCTTCAACAGCGAGCGAATCCCCAGGGCCGCCTTGATAAGACGTTCCCGAAGGCCGTGATACGCCTTAGTCCATCCCATGGTTATCGACCGTAAGCCACGGAAGCATCGCAACGTGTGAGGACGAGCCGAACCGGGACGGGATTTCGACGCGGCCCCGTTAGGCTGTCGCGGTTGGTGATCGAGGAAGGGGACGGTCGGATGTACCCGATGGGTCTGCGGTTGGACGGGCGCCGCGTCCTGGTGGTGGGCGGCGGATCGGTTGCCCAGCGCCGGATCCCGCGGCTGCTGGACGCCGGGGCCGACGTTCTGCTGGTGGCGCCGCGGGTGCACACCGCCCTGCGCGATCTCGCCGGGCGGGGGCTCGTGCGGCTGGCGGAGCGGGAGTTCGTGCCGTCCGATCTGGCCGGTGCCTGGCTGGTGCTGGTCGCCACCGACGACGCGGACGCCAACGCCGAGATCTCGGGCCTGGCCGAGGAGGCGCGGGTGTTTTGCGTGCGCGCCGACGACGCCGACGCGGCCACGGCCTGGACGCCCGCCGTGGTGCGCGACGCGGGACTGACCGTGGCGGCCTTCGCCGAGGTGGACCCGCGGCGGGCGGCGGCGCTGCGCGACCGGGTCGCCGAGATCATCGAGCGCGGCGAGCTGTCGGTGCCGCGTTTCCGCCCCGCCGCCGACGACGAGCCGCGGGTGGCGCTGGTGGGGGCGGGCCCCGGCGACGCCGACCTGATCACGGTGGCGGGCCGCCGCGCCCTCAACGCCGCCGACGTGGTGATCGCCGACCGCCTGGCCCCGGCGCGGCTGTTGGAGGACCTGCGCGACGACGTCGAGCTGATCGACGCCGCGAAGATCCCCTATGGAGAGTCGATGGGCCAGGAGGACATCATTGAGCTCATGCTGGCGCGCGCCGGGCAGGGCAAGCGGGTGGTGCGGCTCAAGGGCGGGGACGGCTTCGTGTTCGGCCGCGGCGGCGAGGAGCTCGACGCGTGCGCCGCCGCCGGGATCGCGGTCCGGGTGATCCCGGGCGTCACCAGCGCCGTGGCGGCCCCCGCCCTGGCGGGAATCCCCGTGACCCGCAGGGGGGTCGTGCACGAGTTCACCGTGGTCAGCGGGCACGCCGCGCCCGGCGATCCGTCCAGCCTGGTCAATTGGGGGGCGCTGGCGGCGTCCAACGGCACCATCGTGCTGCTCATGGCAGTGGCGCACCGGGAGGCCATCGCCGCGGCCCTGATCGCCGGTGGACGCCGCGCCGACACCCCGGTCGTGGCCGTCATGGACGCCTCCACGCCGCGCCAGCGCGAGCTGAAATCCACACTGGACTCCATCGGCGCTGTCGACGTCGCCAGCCCCGCCGTCATCGTCATCGGCGACGTCGCCGCCTTAGGCGTGTGAGACGGCGAGGTCGCGGCCCAGGAGCGCGGCGAGCCGCCGCGCCTCGGACTCGATGTCGGCGCGGGGCGCATCGCCCGCCTCGGCGAACCAGGAAACGGCGAGGGTGTCGGGACCGGCCTTCCAGGTGCCAATGACGACGCCGTCGGCGACGACGAGGTTGGCGCCGCGCGAGACGGCGGCGCGGCGCTTCCCGGGCACGATCGTGCCGTCGGCCGTCCCGGGGCCCAGGACCCACTGGTCGTGCCCGGGAAGCAGAACCACGGGCGCGCTCGGGGATGCCGCCGCGAGGGCGTCCAGGTGCCTTCTGGCCTGCAGCATCGGCCGACCGTCCACGGTGATCTCGGCGAGCTCGTCCGACAGCTCGGCGAGCCAACGGGCGATCCGCTTGCGCCCGGCGCTCAAACCGTTGCCGAGCCAGTAATACAGGTTCTCGGCCGTCGCGGGTCCGTACGCGTCGAAGTACGCCGCCACGGACGCGCGGCCCGCGTCGTCGAGATCGGGGATCCCGCTCCACAGCGGACTGACCGACGGGGACTGGAACGTCGCCCGCCCGTCCCGCACGGGCCCGAAGCAGATGTCGCCCTGCCACGCGAACGGCTTCAGGAAGGTGTCGCTGTTGTCGGTGAACGCGGGTCCGAGCCGACCGAAGCGGGCGTCGCGCGTCACTCCCGCGGCCAGCTGCTCGCGCGTGACGGGTCCGTCGGCGACCAGGTCGCGGACGATCCCGCGCAGCGTCGGCCACTGCCGCGGCTCGACGCCGTAATGCCGCACCCAGCTGGGCAGCTCCCATTGCCTGCCCGCCGCGCGCAGCGCCAGGTAGCTACCCGCGACCCGCGGGCTCACGAGATGGGTGGCGCCCCGAAACAGGTAGGTCTTCATGACGCGGCCCGATTCCAGCGCCCGCGCCACCTCGCCCGCCGCCGATGACGTCAGCCGTCGGCGCACGGCGAGCTCCGCGTCGCCCGAGACCGCGGGCATCGCGCCGAGCCGCTCGACGACCCGATCGGCCGATGCGGCGCCTTCGGCCAGGAACTGCCTCGTCAATCGCCAAGACAGCGCCTGGCCGCGACCGGTCTTCATGCCACCGAGGTTAAGGCCTGGCTGTGACCAGGGCCTGTTGGGGAACTCACTTCCGCGGCGAGCGGCTTCCCGGTGGATGCGTGGCAAGGCGGAGGTGCGCCCGCATACCGGTGTTGTACGCGGGCGCACCGACAACGCCGCCAGGCGCCGTCGGGAAGCCGCGCAGCAGGAAACGGGGTTCTCTCCAACAGGCCCTAGTCCAGCTTGTCCAGCAGCAGCGCGCAGCGGATCAGGCCCAGGTGCGAGTACGCCTGCGGGTGGTTGCCCAGGCCGCGCTCGGCGATCGGGTCCCACTCCTCGGCCAGCAGCCCGGTGGGCCCGGCGCAGTGCAGGATCTGCTGGTACAGGTCCTCGGCGTCGGTCTTTCGTCCAATCAGGAGGTACGCCTCGGCCAGCCAGGACGCGCACAGGATGAACCCGCCCTCGGTGCCGGGCATGCCGTCGTCCTTGCGGTAGCGGTAGACGGTCGGCCCGCTGCGCAGGCCCGCCTCGATGGCCTCGATGGTCTTGGTGAAGCGCGGGTCGTCGGCGCTCAGCAGCCCCGACAGCCCGATCCACAGCGAGGCGGCGTCCAGGTCGGTGTCGCCGTACGCGGCGGTGTAGGCGCCCACGCCCTCGTGCCAGCCCAGGTCGATGACGTTCTCGGCGATCTTGTCGCGCAGGTCGTGCCAGCCGGGGTTGGCCTTCAGACCGTAGTTCTCCGACAGGAACAGGGCCCGCTCGATGGTCTTCCAGCACATCACCTTGGAGTACACGTGGTGCCGGGGCGCCTGGCGCTCCTCCCACACCCCGTGGTCGGGCTCGTGCCAGCGGCGCTCCACGGCGTTGGCCATCGAGGTGATCACGCTGGACTCGAACGCGTCGAGCTTGCCGCGCCGCTCGGCCACGGCCGCCACCAGTTCGGCGACGGGACCGAAGACGTCCAGCTGCACCTGGCGGTTGGCGGCGTTGGAGATCCGCACCGGACGCGAACCCGCGTAGCCCGGGAGCGTGTCGATGACGGCCTCGGGGCCCAGCGGCTGCCCGTCGATGGTGTACAGCGGGGCCAGCCACTCGGGGTGGCCGCCGGTGCTGTCGACCACGCCCGACACCCAGCGGAAGAAGTTCTCCGCCTCGTGCAGCGAACCCAGGTTGACCAGGGCGCGCGCCGTCATGGAGCCGTCGCGCAGCCAACAGAAGCGGTAGTCCCAGTTGCGGATGCCGCCCAGGTGTTCGGGCAGCGAGGTGGTGGCGGCGGCCATGATGCCGCCGGTGGGCTCGTGGCACAGGCCCTTGAGCGTCAGGGCGCTGCGCGCCACCATGTCCGGGTCGCGCATCGGCAGGTCGAGCTGCTTCACCCAGTCGCGGCGCGATTCCTCGGTGTCGGACCAGCGCTGGGAGACCTCGGTGGGATGGGGCGCGACATTGTCGGCGCCGCATCGCAGCTCCAGCACCAGTTCCCCACCCAGAGCGGCGAGGTCCACTGTGGCCTTGGCGGTGTCGTGCTCGCCGTCGGAGACGACCTGCCACTCCACGCCCGGGGAGCGCAGGGCCATGGGTTCGTTGGCGCCCAACACGAGCAGCCCGTCGCCCAGGGGTTGCAGCCGCACCTGGGTCTGTCCGAACTCCGGGCGCGGCGCGAACTCGACCCGGGTGGGCACCCGGCCCGACAGCTGCCGGATCAGTACGGTGGTGTGCGCGTCGCCGCCGTGCAGCGGCGTGGAGTCCATCCAGTCGGTGACGGTCAGCCCGGCCCACTTGGTCTCCACCGTCATGGTTCCGGGGATGTAGCGCTGCGACTGGGTGAGCCCCGCATCGACCGGCTGCGCCGTGAAGTGCCCGGCGGGCGAGCCGCCCAACAGGTCGGCGAACACCGCGCCGGAGTCGGGGCGGGGGTGACACATCCAGGTGATGCGCGCGTCCGGGGTCACCAGGGCGATGTTCGCGCCGTCCGACAGCATCGAGTGCCGCTGGATGGGCTGGGCGTGCTCGCCGTGCAGCCAGCTGCGCCGGATCTCCACCAGGGTGGCCAGCAGCTGCGCCACCTCGAGGGTGTCGTTGATCCGGTAGGCGGCGCGCGTGCTTCCGGCGCCCACCCGCACCCCGATGTCGGGGCCGTGCAGGGAGGCGAAGGCGTTCTCGTCCGTGATGTCGTCGCCGATGAACAGCACCGCCGAGGCGCCCAGCTGCTGACGCAGGTCGTCCAGAGCGTTTCCCTTGTGCTTGGTCACCACCGACAGGTCGACGACCTCCTTGCCCTCGACGACCTGGACGCCCTCCCAGGCGGCCGGGCCCGAGGTGATCTCCTTCAGGACGGCGGAGGCGGTCGGGCGGTCGGCCTCGCGGGTGTGCAGCGCGGCGCCGGCGGGCTTCAGCTCGATGCGCACTCCACTGTGGGCCTCGGCGATGGACGTCAGCGCCTCGATGATCTTGTTGCGCAGACTGACCTGCTCGGCGCTCAGCGCGTGGGTGAATCCGACGTCGAATTCCGATCCGTGGGAACCGACCAGGTGCACCTCGCTGGGCAGCCGGGACAGCGCCGCCAGGTCCCGCAGCGCGCGGCCGGAGATGACCGCGACCTTGGTCTGGGACAGATTCGCCAGGGCGCGCAGGGCCGCGACCGACTCCGGCCGCGGCGTCGCCGTGGACGGATTGGTGACGATCGGCGCCAGGGTGCCGTCATAGTCGCAGGCGATCAACAACTGGGGAACCCGCGCGAGCTTCGTGAGCGCGGTGCGCAGCGCGGGATCGAAGGATGTAACAGTCTGCTCAGTGTCGGTCATGGATGATTTCCCAGAGATTCCGTGCACGCGACGGCGCGGATTACCATCAAGCGACACCCGTGACCAGGCACGTCGCCAGCATGCGGCTCAACGCTGAACCCTATTCGTCGGTGCGGATTATGTCGTGGACGTTTCGCGAATATTGCCGGAATTGTACGCGGTTGCCGTTTCCGGCACTCCGAGCGCGGTCAGGAAACCGCGAGCCCAATGTTTCACATCGTGTCCACGAAGGTAGCGGCGCATGGCCTTCATTCGCCTGCGACGGTCCGATTCGGGCGCCTGGATGGCGCGCAGCATCCCGGACTTCACCTGATCGAGATCGTGCGGGTTGACCAGATAGGCCTGCTTGAGATCCGAGGCCGCGCCGGTGAACTCCGACAGCAGGAGGGCCCCGTCGTCGTCCACCCGGGAGGCCACGTACTCCTTGGCCACCAGGTTCATCCCGTCGCGCAGCGGCGTCACCAG
>NZ_DASQPW010000083.1:0-30685 GCF_035643755.1 Stackebrandtia sp.
CCGCGACCCGCCGCGCCGCCGCCGCCGACGTCGAACGTGACGTGGCCCGCCAGGCCGCCGCGGCCTCCGAACGGCAGCGCCTTGACGCGGTGGCGACGGCCGCGGTCGCCGCCGCCGAACGCGACCGTGCCAAGTCCGAACTGGACGAATCCGCGCGCACTCACGCCGCGCGCCTCGCCGAGTCCAACGCCCAAACCGAAGCCGCCCAACAGGAAACGGCCACCGTCCGTCAAGTCGCCGACGGCCTCCGCCAGGAACTGGCCGCCGCGCAACACCGCGCCGCGTCCCTGTCCGAACGCCTGGAGGAACTGCGCACCCACGTCACCCAACTCGGCGCCGAGGCCGCCACCTGGAGGGACCGCGCCGTGGCCGCCGAAGCCACCACCCGAGCCCGCGAACGGGAGGGGGAGTAACAGCGGTCCCTCCCGCGCGCCGCGAAACGTCCGTAACGTCGACAGCGTGAGCGAGACGAACCAGTTCACGGAGTTGAACAACGGCGTGCGGATGCCGCTGCTGGGTTTCGGGGTGTTCCAGACCCCGCCCGCCGAGACGCGGGACGCGGTCGCCGAGGCGCTGCGAACCGGCTACCGTCTCGTCGACACCGCCGCGGCCTACGGCAACGAACGCGAGGTCGGCCAGGCCATCGGCGACTCCGGGATCGACCGCGACGAGGTGTTCATCGAGACGAAGGTCTGGATCTCCGACTTCGGCTACGACGAGACGCTGCACGCCTTCGACAAGTCCGCCGGGAAGCTCGGCGTCGAGGTGCTCGACTTGTTCATCCTGCATCAGGCCCTGCCCACCGCGTTCACCACGACGATCGCGGCGTATCGGGCCCTGGAGAAACTGCTCGCCGACGGGAGGGTGCGCGCGATCGGCGTCTCCAACTTCATGCCCGACCACCTCGCCCGGCTCATGGAGAACGCGGGGGTGGTCCCGGCCGTCAACCAGGTCGAGGTCCATCCCTACTTCGCCCAACCCGACGTCCAGGCCGCCGACGCCGCCCGCGACATCCTCACCCAGGCATGGTCGCCGATCGGCGGCATCACGTCCTACCGCGACACCGGGACCGGCTCGGTCTTCGACGATCCCGTCATCACCGACATCGCCGCCGCACACCGCAAGAGCCCCGCGCAGGTGATGCTGCGCTGGCACCTCCAGGCCGGGCGCTCGGCGATTCCGAAGTCGGTCAAGGCGCACCGCATCGCCGAGAACTTCGACGTCTTCGACTTCGCGCTCACCGCCGAGCAGATCAAGTCCATCGACGACCTCGACACCGGCGTGCGCGGCGGCCCCGAGCCCGACGACGTCACCCTCGAGGCGTACGGCCGCGACATCCCCGAGGCGTGACGGCGGCCGCGGACACCAGCGTCGCGGCGGCGAGGCTTCCCCACAGGGCGGCCTCGCCGTGGGAGGCGAGGGCGGTGATGACCGCCGGGGAGACGGCGAGGCCGAAGCCCGTGGACAGCTGGAAGCGGGCGAGGGCGCGCCCCAGGACATGGGCCGGGGCGAGGGCGGTGACGAGCGCGGTGGCGCTGCCGGCGTAGATGATCTCGCCGATGGTGCCGACCACGGACACCGCGGCGATGGCCGGGGCGGCCCAGCCGGGCGCCAGTGCGGTGGCCGCGAGGAAGCCGAGGTAGGACGCGGCGATCACCACCCCGGCGAGGGCCAGCACGGTCCGCCGGGCGAAGCGGGACATCACGACGGTGACCGGGACCTGCAGGGTGACCACCAGCACCGTGTTCGCCACGACGATGGCCGCCGCCCACACCGGCGATACGTGCAACTGTGTCACCAGGACCAGGGGCAGCGCGATTTCGGTGATGTTGAGGCAGAAGACGTAGACCACGTTGGCGGCCAGCAGCGCGCCCATCCGAGGTGCGGGCGCGTCGTCGCCGTCCTCGGCCGGACCCGTGGCCGGATGCGCGCGCAGGTGAACCGACCACGCCAGGGCCGCCGCGGTGAGATAGGCGAGCCCGGTGCCGCCCGCCAGCGCCTGCAACGCGGTGGTGCCGCCCGCCAGGCACGCGGTGGCGAGGAGGGCGCCCGCGCCCAGTCCGGCGTTGCGCAGGGCGCGGCCCCCCGCCAGAGCGGCGTCGCGTTCGCGGCCGTGGGCGACCGTGGCGACCAGGGCGGCGTGGGCGGCCGGCCATGCCTGGTTGCCGATGCCGATGAAGAGTGCCGCCGCCGCGAACGGCCAGACGTGCCCCGGCGGGGTGGCCAGCAGCAGCGCCACGCCCAGCACCCGCACCAGCATCGACGCCGCAACGACCGTGCTGCGCGCTCCCCGGTCCAGCCACCGTCCGACGGCGGGCATGCACCCCAGACCCGCCACGGCGCCGACCGTCAAGGCGATGCCGGTGGCCGACGCGGGCAGCCTCAGCACCGTCACCCCGTAGAGCAGCAGGAAGGGCCGCAGCAGGCCGGTACCGAGCGCGTCCACGGCCAGGGCGGCGGCGTAGCGGGGGCCCCCGGAGGCGCGGACGAGGGCGCGCGGCCGGATCTTGGTGGTGGTTGCCATGGCGCCAACGGTGCGTTCGGCCGCCGCGATGGCCGCGTCGGTTGACAAGGTCCGTCAACCGACGCGGCCATCGGCCGTCCGGCCGGTGATGATGGGGGGATGACGCTGAGGATCGACATCGACGGCCCGCCGGCCGAACGACTGCGGTTCGCCGCCTCCCCGCTGGCGGAGCTGACGGCGATGCTGCACGTCCTGGCCGAACCCGCGCATCACCCGCGGCACGCCGACTGGGCCGGGGACGTGTGGGCCGGGCTGCGGCCGGAGCTGGCCGAACGGCTCAGGGAGGCGGAGTTCCTCTGGCGTTCCTCGCGCGCCGACTTCCTGGTCCCCGCCCGTCCCCGGCGGACCCTCGCCGAGGAGTTGGACGATGTCGACCGGATCGACGACGAGACCTACGTGACCTCCGCGCTCATCACCACGTGCGGCAGCGACCGGGTCCACTTCGCCGCGCCGTCGCCGCTGGCCGACGCGACGGCGCGCGAGCGGGCCTTGAATCTGGCCCAGGCCCGCGGCGCGTTGCAGGAGGCCTTCGCGGAACGGCTGCTGGCGGACCCGGCCGCCGTGCGGCAACGGGTGCGCCACACCCTCGAACAGTGCGCCGAGGCGTTCTTCGACACCGCCTGGACGGGGGTGGCCGTGCAACTGGCCACCGACCTGCGCCTGAAGAACGACCTCATGAAGCGCCGGGGCATCGAGGCGGCGCTCGCGTCGGTGTCCAGCGCCATCACCCTGACGCCGGACGGCAACCGCATCATCGTGGACAAGTTGCAGGACAAGGCGACGTCCGCGCACGGCGCTCGAGTCACCTTCCTTCCCAGCGTCTTCGGACGCCCGCACCTGGTCATGGTCCACGCGCCGGGGTGGCAGCCGGTGGTGCAGTACCCCGTGGCCGAGGCGGGCCCGGCGGAGCCGGTGTCGCTGAAGACGGTGACGCTTCGGCTGGAGGCGCTGTCGCATCCGGTGCGGCTGCGGCTGCTGCGCACCCTGGCCCGCGGCCCGCACACCACCGGTGAGCTGGCCAACGCCTGGGAGCTTTCACCACCGGAGGTTTCCCGCCACCTCGCCGTCCTGCGCCGCGCGGGCCTGCTCACGGCCCGGCGGCAGGGCCGTTACGTCCGCTACTCCCTCAATCTGTCGAACGTGACGGCGCTGGGGGGCGACCTGCTGGCGGCCGTACTGCGCTGATTCACTTGGCGGGCTTGCCGAACCAGCGGGTGAGGTGGTCGTCCAGGTCCCGCTGGTCGTCGCCGATCCAGGCGACGTGGCCGTCGGGGCGCAGCAGGACGCACGGAGCATCCAGCGCCGCGGTGGGATCGGCGAGGTGGTCGACCCGGTCGGACCATCCGTCGATGCTCAGCCGGTCGGTGCGATCCAGCAGCAGGCCGCGGCCGCGGTGCAGCAGGTCGTAGAGGCGGCCGGGTTTCACGTCGATGTCGGGCAGGCGGCGTCCGAGCAGGTCGGGGCCCTCGCCGAGGTCGTAGCGGATGCCGATCGCGGTGATCTTCTCCATCAGGAAGCGGTTCACGTCGTCGAAGTCCATCAGCTCGGTGAACAGCCTGCGCACCGCCCGCGGGCCCGGTTCGGTGGACAGCAGTTCCATCTGGGCCCGGGTGTTGTCCAGGACGTCCGCGGCGACCGGGTGGCGTTCGGCGTGGTAGGTGTCCAGCAGGGTCTGGGGCGCCCGGCCGCGCAGCTGGGCGGCGAGTTTCCAGCCGAGGTTGAACGCGTCCTGGACGCCCAGGTTGAGGCCCTGTCCGCCGATGGGCGGGTGGATGTGTGCCGCGTCGCCGGCCAGCAGCACCCGTCCGACGCGATAGCTTGCGGCCAGCCGGGTGGCGTCCCCGAAGCGGGACAACCAGCGCGGGGAGTGCACGCCGAAGTCGGTGCCGGCGATGGCGCGCAGCTGTTGCCGGAAGTCTTCGAGGGTGGGCGGTTGCGCCCGGTCGCCGACTCCCGCGGCGGGGACGACGGCGCGGTACAGCCCGCCGCCGAAGGGCGCGAGGCTGAAGGTCCTGTTGGTCTCGCGGATCTCGGCCGCCTTGGCGGCGATCTCCTCGTGCGGCACACCCACTTCCAGCTCGCCCATCAGCGTTTCGGCCCGCGAGGGCTCGCCGTCGAAGCCGACGCCCAGCCGTTTGCGCACCGTGCTGCGGGCGCCGTCGCAGCCGACGAGATAGCGCGACCGCAGTCGTTGGCCGTCGGCCAGTTCGACGGTCACGCCCTCGTCGTCCTGCTCGACGTTCGCCACCGCGCTGCCGTGCCGGATCCGCGCGCCGAGGGCGATCGCGTGTTCGGCGAGCAGGTTGACGATGACCGGCTGCGGGATGCCCAACAGGTAGTTGTGCGCGGAGTCCACGCCAGGCGGCGCGGGTTTGTTGATGGCGGCGAAGAATCCGGCGGCCGGACGCTGCCTGGCGTTGTCGCGGACGCGATCCAGCAGTCCGCGCATCGCCAGCTGCTCGATGGTGCGAATGTGCAGACCGACGATGCGGACGAACGACGCGGGCTCGGTCTCCTGTTCCAGAACGAGTACCCGCACATCGTGGAGCCGCAGTTCGGCGGCCAGCATCGCGCCGGTCGGGCCGCATCCGGCGATGATCACATCGGCGTCGAGGGGCGCGCGGTCGGCGGTGGAATGTGAAGCGTGCATAGGTCTTGCCTTTCGGGAATGCCTTGTTGGCGAGGCACTCCCGGCGACACCTACGTCAATCGCCCGACCGAGACGCGAAGGGGGAGCACCCACATCGATACTTGGTTCATGGGGCTCACCTCCTCAGGTGGAGTCGCGGTCGATTGCAAACTACCAGCCGGCCGTCAGCCGTTGTCCTTGGGCGTGGGGACCTTGACGCACGGCGACAGCTCGGGGACCGAGACGCCCTGGCCGTCACTGTCCCTTGTGGAGGCACACAGCTCCCAGCTGAGGTCCTTCTCGTCGTCGGAGACGGTCAGGGCGATGGCCCCGATCATGGTTTCCTTGGCCTCCAGGCGACCGCCGCTGTACAGGGCCTCCTGCCACTTGTGGTCGAACCACTCGTTGTCGGCGACCGATTCGAGCATCGTGGTGGGGGTGGGGGTCCCGTAGCAGTAGCCGCGGTCGGGGTACTCGCAGTTGCCGCCCTTGGTCCGCATCCCGAGGGAGGTGGGGTTCAGGAAGGCGTCCGCGGCGGCGCGGTCGTCCACCTCGGGGGTCGCCGCGACGTAGGCGACCAGGAAGTGGGAGCCGGTTTGCGCCGACTTGCCGGCGATCTCGGGCTTCCAGGCCGCGTCGATGACCTTCAGCTTCATGCCGACCGCCTCGGCCGTGTCGTTGAACAGCAGCTCCTTGCCCTTGAAGTCCTCGAACTTCGTGTACGTCGGACCGCCCGAGCTCGACGAGGCGTTCGAGTCGCCGCCGCCGGACGACGAACCGTCGGCGCTCTTGCATGCCGTCAACGCGACGAGACACGCCAACGCCAGGACGGACAACTTTCGAATGGACATGCGGTTTCCTTCAGGTCAGCCAGTTGGGGCCCGCATGGATCATCGCCGAACGTGGCTTCAGAACGGCTTCACCGACGTCCGGCCGACGCCGAGGAACCGGGCACGCGCCCCCGCGTCACCGGAAATTTATCGAAATGCACCCGATCAACCCGGGGTTTCCCCCGATCCGTCGGATTTAATTGGCGATGTGACAGCCGACGGCCGTGTGGAGTTCGGTGTGCTGGGGCCGTTGCGGATCGCCTCGGGTGACACCGAGCTGGAGGTCACCTCGTCCCAATCCCGCGTGTTCCTCGCCTTGTTGGTGCTCAACGCGGGACACCAGGTGACCCTGTACGCGTTGGCGGACGCCATCTGGGGCGTGTCGCTTCCCAAGAACCCGCGCCGCGCCGCGCAGTTGTGCGCGGTTCGGGTGCGGGCGCGGCTGGAGGAGATCGGCGCCGCCGACCGCGTCGTCACCTGCCCCGACGGCTACCGGCTCGACGTGGCCGCCGAGCACACCGACGTGGGGCGGTTCCGGAAATGGTTGCGCGCGGCCGATTCCGCTGCCGCCGACGACGATGCCGACGGCGAGCTGGCGGCGGTGACCTCGGCCCTCGAGCAGTGGCGCGGCGACGCCCTGGCGGACGTGTCGTCCGACGTCCTGCAGCGCGAGATGGCGCCGGGGCTGGCGGAGCAGCGGCTGAGTCTGGTGGAGCGCCGCATCGATCTGTTGCTGCGGCGGGAGAACGCCGCCGACCTGGTGGACGAGTTGGTGACGCTGACGGCGCGGCATCCGTTGCGGGAGCGGCTGTGGGGGCAGTTGATGGAGTCGCTGCAGCGGTGCGGCAGACGAACCGAGGCCCTGAACGCCTTCCACCGCTACCGGTTGCGGCTGCGCGAGGAGTTCGGCATCGACCCGAGCCCGAGGCTTCGGGCGCTGCACACCACGATCCTGACCAGCCGCACCGACGCCGAGCCCGCGGCGGCGAGCGTTTCGCTGCCCGTGCCGCGCGAGCTGCCGTCCGACACGGCGGCGTTCGCGGGGCGGGCCGCCGAACTGTCCCAACTGGACGCGCTGATGCCCGCCATGGACGCCTCGGCGGGCCCCGTGGTCGCCGTCGTGACGGGAACCGCCGGCGTCGGCAAGTCCACGCTGGTGGTGCACTGGGCGCGCCGCAACGCCGAGGAATTCGGCGACGGGCAGTTGTTCGTCAACATGCGCGGCTACCACCCCGCCCAGGCCGTGTCGCCCGAACGCGTCCTGGCGCGATTCCTGCGCGCCCTGGGGGTGCGGGGCGAGGACATCCCCGACGACGTCGACGAACGCGCCGCCATGTACCGCTCCATCATGGATGGCAGGCGCATGCTCGTGGTGCTGGACAACGTGAACTCCAGCGACCAGGTGCGTCCGCTGCTACCCAGCAGCGCGGGCAGCCTGGTCCTCGTCACCAGCCGCGACGTCCTGCTGAGCCTGATCGTCACCGACGGCGCCCGACGCATCAACCTGGACCTTCCCAGCATCACCGACGCCCGCAAGATGCTGGCCAGGCGCGTGGGCGGCGAACGCCTGAGCACCGAACCCGGCGCCGGCGACGACATCATCGCCGCCAGCGCCCGGCTCCCGCTGGCCATCGCGATCGCCGCCGCCCGCGCCGCCACCAACCACGACTCGAGGCTGGCAACCGTTGCCGCGCAACTGAAGGAGGGGCTCGACGCCTTCGACACCGCCTCGACGACCACCGACGTGCGCTCGGTGTTCTCGTGGTCGTACCGCGCCCTGAGCCCCGAGGCGGCCCGGCTGCTGCGGCTGCTCGGCCTGCACCCCGGGCCCGACCTGACGTGTGCTGCGGCGGCCAGTCTCGTTGGCGTGCCACCGAAACAGGCCGACCACCTGCTCGCCGAGCTCGCACGCGCCAACCTGCTCACCGAGCACGTCCCCGGCCGCTACGCGCTCCACGACCTGATGCGCGAATACGCCGTCGAGTTGGTGTCGGCCAACGAAACCCACGCCGAGCGCGACCTCGCCGGCCGACGGCTCCTCGATCATTACCTGCACACGGGCTACGCGGCGGCGATCGCCATCAATCCACGTCGCACGGACATCACGCTGGACGAGATGGCGCCCGCGGTGCACCCCGAGGAGCCGGTGGACCGCGACACGGCGATGGAGTGGTTCTCGTCCGAGCGCGAGGTGATGCTGGCCGCCCTGGACTGGGCGTCGGGCGCCGGATACGACAGCCAGGTCGGCCAGCTGGTGAGGGTGTTCGCCGGATACCTTGAGCGGCAAGGATTCTGGACCCAACTGATCGGCTGCTATCAGGCCGCGATCGCCGCCGCCGAACGGCTCGGCGAACCGATTCCGCAGGCGCGCGCCCACCGCGGCCTCGGCGTGATGTACGCCAGGATGTCGCGGGCCGACGACGCGTACCGCCACCTCGCCCGGGCGCTGGACCTGTACCGCGACGCCGACCACCTCAACGGCCAGGCGCGCACCGAGACGTCCCTGGCGCTGCTTCGCGAACAGCAACACCGTTACCCCGAGGCCCTCGAACACGCGCGGCGCGCCCTCGAGGTGCGCGAGCGGATGGACGACGGCGCCGCCTACGCCGACGTGCTCAACACCGTCGGTTGGTGCCACGCGCTGCTGGGCCAGTACGAGCTGGCCCTGGACCACGCCGTGCGGGCGCTGGCCAAGCACCAGGAGATCGACAACCCCGTCGGGCAGGCCGCCACCTTGGACACCATCGGCTATGCCCATCACCATCTGGGAAACTACGCCGAGGCCATCGACAGCTACCACAAGGCCGTTGGCGCGAGCCAGCAGCTGGGGGACCGCTACCATACGGCCGTCAGCCTGATCAACATCGGCGACTGCTACGAGGCGATGGGGGACCGCGCCTCGTGCCACGACGCGTGGCGCGAGGCCGAGCTGATCCTCGACGACATTCAGCATCCCGCCGCGCAGCAGGTCCGGGACAAGCTGCGCGGCGCCGCCGCGTGACGGAAAATTCTTGAAAAAGGCGCGCCGCGGATGTCGAGAACCCGATGTCGGCCGCGTCCCCGGGGTGAGCGCGGCCGACACGGGCGGCGCGACAACAAAGGAGAACAACGTGAAGTACCTGCTGCTGAAGCACTACCGGGGCGCCCCCACCGCCGTCAACGACGTGCCGATGGACAAGTGGACGCCCGACGAGGTCGACGCGCACATGCAGTTCATGTTCGACTGGGAGAACCGGCTGAAGGAAAGCGGCGAGTGGGTGGACAGCCAGGCACTGTCCACCGAGGGCGCGTTCGTGCGCTACGACGGCGAGGGGCGGCCACCGGTGACCGACGGGCCGTTCGCCGAGACCAAGGACCTCATCGCCGGGTGGGAGATCATCGACGTGGACTCGTGGGACCGCGCGGTGGAGGTGGCGGCGGAGTTGTCGGCGGCCCCGGGCGCCGGCGGCAAGCCGATCCACGAGTGGCTCGAGGTGCGTCCGTTCTACGGGGTGCCGGGTACAGTCACCGAGTGAATCCAGCCCTGATACGCGAGTTGGTGCCCGCCGTCATCGGCGTCCTCGTCCGGCGCGGAGCGGATTTCGCCTCGGCCGAGGACGCCGTCCAGGAGTCACTGATCAAGGCGCTGGAGACCTGGAACGACGACCCGCCGCGCGACCCGAAGGCGTGGCTCGTGACGGCGGCCTGGCGCAGGTTCGTCGACGCCACCCGCGCCGAGGCCGCGCGCCGCCGCCGCGAGGACCGCGTCGACGAGGAGCCCGACCCCGGCCCCGTGTCCGAACTAGACGACACGCTTCGGCTCTACTTCCTGTGCGCCCACCCGAGTCTGTCGGCGTCGTCGTCGGTCGCGCTGACGCTGCGTGCCGTCGGCGGCCTCACCACCCGCCAGATCGCCGAGGCCTACCTGGTGCCCGAGGCGACCATGGCGCAGCGCATCAGCCGCGCCAAGCGCCGCATCGCGGGGGAGCCGCTGGATCGGCCCGGCGACCTCGCCACGGTGCTGCGCGTGCTCTACCTCGTCTTCAACGAGGGCTATTCCGGCGACGTCGACCTGGCCGCCGAGGCGATCCGCCTCGCCCGCCAACTGACCACCCTGACCGACGAACCCGAGGTCGCGGGCCTGTTGGCGCTGATGCTGCTGCACCACGCGCGCCGCGCCTCGCGCACCGGCCCCGGCGGCCGACTGGTGCCATTGTCCGAACAGGACCGATCCCGGTGGGACACCCGCCTGATCACCGAGGGCGTGGTGATCCTGCAGTCCGCGCTGGCCCGCGACCGCCTGGGCGAGTTCCAGGCCCAGGCCGCCATCGCCGCGCTCCACGCCGACGCCGCCAGCGCCGCCGAAACCGACTGGCCGCAGATCGTGGAGTGGTATGACGAGCTGCTGCGCCTCACCGACAGCCCGGTGGTGCGGCTCAACCGGGCGGTGGCCGTGGGCGAGGCGGAGGGGGCGAAGGCGGGGCTGGCGGCACTGGCCGATGTGGACCCCACGGTGCCGCGCCACACGGCCGTGGAGGCGCACCTGTACGAGCGCGCCGGGGACCTGGAACGCGCCGCGCGGCTGTACGCCGAGGCGGCGGTCGCGTCCACCAGCCTGGCCGAGCACGGCCACCTCACGCGCCAGGCCGCGCGGCTCAACACGCGATCGCGCCCGTGAACCCCGGTTCGTCGAACTTCCCCGGAAAATGACCCGCCGAGATGTCGAGAACCCGTGCGCGGCTTCGTCCCTGGAGTGAAGCCGGCCGCGAAGGGCCGGATCAGACCAAGGAGAACACGTTGACCAAGCACCTGATCCTCAAGCATTACCCCGACGCGTCGGCGGCGTCGGGCAGGGCCGCGGCGGTCCTGGGCCGCCCGATGCGGTTGGGTGACCTGTCGGTCGACAACCGCATCGTGATGGCCCCCATGACCCGCCAGTGCTCGCCCGGCGGCATCCCCGGCGCCGACGTGGCCGCGTATTACGCGCGCCGCGCCGCCGGCGGCGTCGGCCTCATCATCACCGAGGGCACCTACATCGGCCACGATTCGGCGGGCAGCTCCGCCGACGTGCCACGTTTCCACGGCGACGACGCCCTGGCGGGGTGGTCGGCGGTGGCCGACGCGGTGCACGCCGCCGGCGGGGCGATCATGCCGCAGCTGTGGCACGTCGGCATGGACCGCGCCGCCGGGAGCCCGCCCGTGATGGCGGCCCCGCCGATGGGTCCCTCGGGCATCCCGCTGGACGACCGCCCGAACGGCAAGGCCATGACGCCGGCGGACCTGGACGAGGTCATCGCGGCGTTCGCCGCCGCCGCGTCCGCCGCCGAGGCCGCGGGCTTCGACGGGATCGAACTGCACGGCGCCCACGGATACCTCATCGACCAGTTCCTGTGGGGGCACACCAATCGCCGCACCGACGGCTACGGCGGGGACCTCGCCGCCCGCACCCGGTTCGCCGCCGAGATCGTGGCGGCCTGCCGCGCGGCGGTGTCGCCGGGCTTTCCGATCAGCTTCCGCATGTCGCAGTGGAAGATGGGCGCCTACCAGGCCAGGCTGGCCGACACCCCGCAGCAGCTCGACGCGCTGTTGGCGCCGCTGGCGCGCGCCGGCGTCGACGTGTTCCACTGCTCCACCCGCCGCTACTGGCTGCCCGAATTCGACGACGGCGACCTCAACCTGGCAGGCTGGGTGAAGAAGCTGACCGGCAAGCCGACCATCACGGTGGGCTCCGTCGGCCTGGCCGGCGAGTTCATCGCGTCGCTGCAGGGCGAGCAGACCACGGTCACCGCGATCGACGACCTGTTGGACCGCATGGAAAGTGACGAATGCGACATGGTCGCGGTGGGGCGGGCGCTGCTGGGCGACCCGGAATGGGCCGCCAAGACCCTCGCCGGGCGGCATGACCAGGTGACGCCGTTCGAACCCGCGGCGCTGGCCCGCCTGTACTGAGTCCACATCGCGAGGCCGCCGACTTGCCGCGCGGCCCCGCGATGTGGGAGGGTCGAAAACTGCTCGACACCACTGTTTGCAGGAGGCGAAGTGTTCGACGCTGACGGGCGGCCGCCGGTGTGACGTGTGGACAGCGCACCAGTAACGACGACCCCGTCGGCGAGACGTCGCATCAAGCGGTGACGCCCGAGGTGTTTCGGGGCATCTTCCGCCAGACGGTCAGCACGGTCGCCGTCGTCACGGCCGGGGCGACGACGCCCGTGGGGTTCACCGCCACGTCGGTGACGTCGGCGTCGGTCGACCCGCCGATGGTGGCGCTGGGTGTCTCGCACACCTCGCGGTCCTGGTCGACGATCGACGCCACCGAGCACCTCGGCGTCCACTTCCTGCGCGCCGATCAGGACGCGTGCGCGCGCCGCTTCGCCGCCAACGGCGCCGACAAGTTCGGTGCGGGGCTGGGCTGGCATTGGGGACCGCACCGCATCCCGGTGCTGGACGACTGCCTGTCGTCGCTGCTGTGCCAGATCGCCGGGCGGCTTCGGGTCTCGGAGTCCAACACGCTGATCGTGGCGCGGGTCCTGGCGGCGCGCATCGGTTCGCACGCGCCGCCGCTGACCTATCGCGACGGACGCTACAACGGCTGAGGCGCGTTCACGACATCGCCAGCGCGTACAGGTCGGCCAGCGCCTTGTCGATCGGGTGTGGCTGCGGCTTTCCGTTGGCGTCCAGCGGGTTCCAGCGTTGCCGGGTCACCGCCAGCGACACCTGGCGCCCGCCGTCGGCGCTGGTCATGGAGATGGCGCCGCCGCCCCACACCGAACCGTCGTGGCCCCAGAACGCCCCGCGCCCGGGTACGTCCTTTCTGGTCAGTCCGAGGCCGTAGTCCAGGGTGGTCCCCTCGAACGAGATCACCGGGCCGGTGCGGCGCATGTGTTCCAGCGTCGCCGGTCGCAGGATCCGGCCGTCCAGCAGCAGCCCGAAGAAGCGGTTGAGGTCGGCGACGGTGGAGATCGCCGACGCCGACGCTCCGACCCACGACATGTCGAAGACGCTGAAGTCGCGCGGCGGGTCGAACATGCCGAACCATGACTCGTAGATCCTGGGGTGCGGGCCGTCGATGTGGGTCGTGGTGGCCAGTTCGGTGTCGCGCAGACCCGCCGGGGCGATGACGTCGTCGGTGATGTGCTGTTCGGCGACGGCGCCGGTGACCTTCTCCAGCAACTGGCTCAGCAGCAGGTAGTTGGTGTTGGAGTACACGCCGGGCCGGTCGCCCGGCGCTCGAGTGGCGGGGGCCTTGACGCCCAGCGTGATCAGGTCGACGGGGTCGAAGCGGGTGAAGCGGTGGTCCTCCAGGCTTCGCGGCGTGGTGTCGGCGATGCGCGGGAACGCGGCCAGCGACGGGTAGGCGTGCGGGAGGTAGTCGGGCAGGCCGCTGGTGTGCCCGATCAGCATCCGCACCGTGATGGCGTCGCCGCGGTCGCCGGGCACCAGGTGCGGCAGGTAGTGGCCGATCGGGGTGTCGAGTCCGATATGGCCTTGTTCGACCTGGCGCAGCACGGCCACGGCGGTGAAGGTCTTGGTGATGCTGCCGACGCGGTGACGCATGTCGGCGGTGGCGGGGGCGCCGGTGTCGAGGTCGGCGATGCCCGAGGCGCCGCTGAACACGTCGTCGCCGTCGCGGATCTCGGCGAACGCGGCGGGGATTCCGGCCCGGTGCACCGCGTCCAGGGCCGCCTGGATGCGATCGGGGTCGAGTGGCTGGTTCACGGTGGTTCCTCTCGCGAAGCATTACGCTACTTTTAGTTTCGATACCGAAAGTAGCATAATTTGCCCGGGCGTCGGCATGACCCGGGCCACAGGAGGACAGGCTCAGCCGCCGAAGCCGCGGAAGATCCCGTCGTCGTCGGCGCTGTCGGCGAACTCGAAGAAGTCCATGTTGCCGATCGACAGATTGACCTCGATCGAGGCGAGCTCGGAGGGGACGCAGCGGAAGGTGCGGCCGTACTGCTCGTTCAGCGCGTTGAGGTCGGCCAACAGCAGCGGCAGATCGGGCGAGGCGATCGTGACGTCGTCGGCGGCGACGATCAGGTCGTTGTGATGGTCGGCGGCAAGCAGCTCGATCAGCCGCGGCATGGTGGCGCCCCGGTACCCGCGGTCGTCGACGTACTGGAGGCCGCGGTCGTAGTCCTCGTGGTAGCCGTCCTCGTCGGGCTCGCCGATGGCCGATCGCACCGCGGCCCAGGCGTTGTCGTCGCTGAAGTCGGTGCGGATCACCAACAGGGACTCGGACGGGGGGAGGGGGTGCATCGGAGTCCTTTGGGGATGGTGTCGATCAGGTCGTTCGGTTCTGTTGCCGACGGTGCCACTTGTCCATGGACCGCTTGATCTCCTCGCGCATGAAGTCGAAGAAGCGGCTGGTGTCGGCCAGCCTGCGCCCCGCGGCGGTGTCGGCGCCGAGGACGTGTTCGCCTTCGGCGGCAACGGTTTCCACGCGCGACAATAGCGGGTCGGTCTGGGAGACGAACTCGGCCCAGGTGCCGTCGTGGATGCGGTAGTGGTCGCGGCGGGTGCCGGGTTCGCGGCCGCGTTCGATGAGTCCGACCTGGATCAGGTACTTCACCGCCCCCGAGATCGCCGAGGCGCCGGCGCCCAGCAGCGCGGCGAGCTCGGCGGCGGAGTAGCGTCCGGCGTCGCTGATCAGGACGGCGATGTACACGCGCGCGGCCATGCGGGGCATGCCGGAGTCCACCATGATCTGGGCGAAGCGTTCGCGGTACGCGGCGACGGCGGTCTCGTCCGATCGGGACACCCGGCCTCCCCTTTTCGCGTCGTGGTCGGCGAAAGAATACGTGATTCAATCATTTCACAACATTCGTGAAATATGTGTAAAGTTGGCCGCGTGGAGGACATCGAACTCACCGGCGTCAAGCAGACCCTCAAGGTGGTCCTGCAGACCAAGGCCGTGGACAACCAACTCCCCGAACCGATCCTGGGCGACACGTACGCCGAGCAGGTGATGCGCAAGCTCGACCCCGACTACGACAAGCGCAAGGGCGGCACCAGCCAGATGGGCATGCTGGCGGTGATGCGCGCCAAGGTGCACGACGACTGGGCGCGCGCGTACCTCGCCGACCACCCCGACGCCGTGGTGGCGCACCTGGGCTGCGGCCTGGACGCCCGGGCCTATCGGGTCGACCCGCCCGCCACCGTCGAGTGGTACGACCTCGACTTCGCCGACGTCATCGAGCTGCGCCGCCGGCTGCTGCCGCCGCGCGACCACTACCACCTGATCGGCTCCAGTGTCACCGAGCTGTCCTGGTTGGACCAGATTCCGCGCGGCCGTCCCGTGGTGATGATCGCCGAGGGCCTGCTGCCGTACCTGCCCGCCGCCGACGTCAAGGCGCTCATCACCACCATTGTGGACGAGTTTCCGACCGGGCAGATCCAGTGCGACATCGTGCCGCCGTGGGTGGCGCGCACCTCGAAATACGACCCCAACCTGCGCAAACTCGACATCACGTTCCAGTCGGGTTTCGCCTCGCCCCGGGTGCTGGCCGATTGGCGCCCCGGGCTCGAGTTCGTCGACGAGGCCGACGTGAGCCACCCCGCGCAGCTGGCCCAGGCCCCGGTGCTGGTGCGCCTCACCTACGCGATGATGAACGCGCTGCCGTTCATGCGGCGCTCCTATCGGGTGGCGCGCTACCGGTTCTGACCTCCCCCGCCCGTCAGAACAGGGTGGGTACGTCGCCGGGCCGATCGGGACAGTTGACGGCGCCCAGCGTCAATCCCCGTTGCGCCCCATCGGTTTCGGCCAGGGGCCACCCGGTGAGGCGACGGGTGTCGCACAGCACCGTCGCCTCGGCGGTGGACAGCAGCAGGGCGTGCCCGGCGGCCACCAGGACGTCGCCGACCAGGGCGCCGCCGTCGGTCAGCGCCGCCAGGGGCCGGTAGCTGTCGGGCAGGTCGCCGTCGAGTCCGAACAGGGCGGTGAGGTCGACCGGGTCGACGTCCAGCCATTGGAGTCCGTCGGGGACGGAGACGCCGGTGGTGACGCGGCGCGCGGTGGCGCGCAACAGTTCCGGGGCGTCGGTGGCGTCGAAGTCCCACCAGTGCGCGATCTTGCGGTCGGCGCGCACCCGCTCCACGGCGTTCTTCGACGCCGAGATCGCCATTTCGGCGCCCCGGACGGCGGGAAGCGGCCCGGCGGCGATGAAGCTGTAGACCAGCGCGCCCTGGTCGCGCAGGCGGGCGTCGCCGCGGGCCTCGGCGGTGATGCCGACCTTGACGGTGCGGCCGCCGAACCACGCCAGGTAGAGCCGAAACGGGCGGTCGTCGCCGCTGATGTCGCCGCGGGCCAAGCGCCGTCCGGAGTCCGCCCGCGCGCACGGGCCGCATTGCGCGTCAACGGATGTCGCCGCTATGGCCTGGTCGAAGGGGCAGTCGTGGTGGCCGTCGCCGCGGCTCCACCACCCGACGCACCGCCGCGGCCCCGTCACGCGCACGGCGACGCGCGAGCCGGGCCCGGCGTCCTGGGCGGCGTCGTTCGACAGATGCAGGCGGGCACCGCCGTTGCCCCACACCAGTCCGCCGGAGAGCGCGTTCTTTCCCGTCACCACCCATCTATATACCAGGCGGCTGTGACGGCGGCGAAGTGTTGCGCCCGGCGGTGTGCGGGGCCGATAATCGGGCGGACTGTTGAGATTCCTCGAAGGGAGGGCCATGGATCCCAAGACGTTGGCCGATCGGCACCGCGCGGTGCTGCCGCGGTGGGTGAGCCCGATGTACGGCGAGCCGATGGAGTTCGCCTCGGCGTCGGGGCGGCGGGTCGTCGACACCGAAGGAAAGTCCTATCTGGATTTCTTCGGGGGTGTGCTGACCACCAGCGTCGGCTATGACATTCCCGAGATCCGCGAGGCGGTGGAGCGGCAGCTGTCCACCGGGGTGGTGCACACCTCGACGCTGTACCTGATCCGCAACCAGGTGCTGTTGGCGGAGAAGATCGCCGCGGTGTCGGGCATCGCCGACGCCAAGGTGTTCCTGGCCAACAGCGGCTCCGAGGCGACCGAGACCGCGCTGCTGCTGGCCACGCAGTACCGCCGCAGCAACCAGATCCTGGCGATGCGCAACAGCTACCACGGGCGGACGTTCGGCGCCGTCGGCGTCACGGGCAACCGCGGCTGGTCGGCGTCGAGCTACACGCCCTTCGACGTGAGTTACCTGCATTCGGGCGACCGTTTGCGGGGCCTGCTGGCGGGGGCGTCGGACGCGGAGTACACCGAGCGGGCCATCGCCGATCTGCGCGAGGTGCTGGACACCACGACCTCGGGCGACGTGGCGTGCCTGATCGCCGAGCCGATCCAGGGCGTGGGCGGTTTCGTCATGCCGCCCGACGGCTACTTCGGCGCGGTGAAGGAGGTGCTGGACGACCACGGCATCCTGTGGATCAGCGACGAGGTGCAGACCGGGTGGGGACGCACCGGCGAGCACTTCTGGGGGTACCAGGCCCACGGCGCCACGCCCGACATCCTCACCTTCGCCAAGGGCATCGGCAACGGGTTCGCGCTCGGCGGGGTGGTGGCGCGCGCGGAGGTGATGGACTGCCTTCAGGCGGTGTCGTTCAACACCTTCGGTGGCAACCCGTTCGCCGCCGCGGCGGGCATCGCGGTGCTGGATTACCTGCTGGACAACGACCTGCAGGCCAACGCCGCGCGCACCGGCGCCATCATCCATCGTGGCCTGAACGAGGCGGCGCGCCGGTCGCCGATCGTGGCGCAGGTGCGCGGCAAGGGCCTGATGATCGCCATCGAGTTCGTCGCGGCGGGCACGCGGCGCCCCGACCCGGCCGCGGCGCTGCGGGTCGTGGAGGCGTGCAAACGCGACGGCCTGTTGGTCGGCAAGGGCGGCCTGTACGGCAACGTGATTCGGATGGGCCCGCCGTTGAGCCTCACCGAGGACGAGGCCGCCGAGGGCCTGGCGATCCTCGTCAACGCGATCGCGGAGGCGGGTCGCTGAGGGCCTTGGACCACACGGTGGTGGCGCGCTCGATGGCCATGCCGACGCGCTGATACAGCGCCAGGGCCCCGGTGTCCGAGTGCGTCCACAGTGTGCAGTGGCGGTGGCCGTGGGCGGCGAACGCCGCGAAGGCGTGGCGCAGCAGGGCCGTGGCGATGCCGCGCCCGCGGTGCTCGCGCGACACGGCGAGGCTTTCGATGTAGCCCTCGCCGCGCTCGGGGATCATCAGGCCGATGGCGGCGCCGACGAGGGCGTCGCCATCGAAGGCCATGGGCGAGGCCCAGGGCGCGAAGCTGGAGCGCCCGACGGTATGCCGCGCCCATTCCTGATAGGACAGGCGGCGGGGGTTCCAGTCGGCGAACGCGTCCTGGGTGACGCGGTGCGCCGCGGCACCGTCGGCGGGGTCGTAGGCGCGGATGGTGACGGGTCCGGCCTCGGCGGGTGGCTGGCCGTCGGTGTCGATGCCGAGCATCCAGGAGGTGACCTTGGGCCGGTATCCGTGGGCGCGCACCAGTGCGGTGGCGGCGGCATCGAGGTCGGGCACGGACTGGACGATGGCGGCGGTGCCCGCGTCGCGGGCGCGGTTTTCGGCCCACTCCAACAGGGCGCCGCCGAGTCCGCGACCGCGATGCTCGGGGTGGACGGTGACATCGCTGCGGCGATTCACCCAGGCCCAGGCGGCCGGCGCACCCGTCGGGTCGGCGACGACGACGGTGTCGGCGGCCAGGTCGATGCCGTCGCGGGCGAACACCGCGACGATGTCGTCGCGGTCGGTCTCGACGCGCCCCAGGATCTGGAGCTGGCTGGCGGCCTCGACGGCGTGGATGGCGTCGACGTCGTCGCCGGTGGCGGGGCGGGCATGGTACCCGGGGGCAAGCGCGAGCATGACGACCCTTCGGCAGCGGCGGCGGGAGGCGTTCAGTCTCGGCGACGCGGCGGCGCGCCGCACCCGATTAACGCGCCCTGGCATTGTTGGGGCATGCCCGCGACCATTCGCACCACATGGGACGGTGTCCCGATCGCGCCCGACGACCCCAACGGCGTCACGGTGGTGGTGCGGCGTCCGTCCGTCGACGGCTTCTCCTACCTGCTGCTGCATCGCGCCGCCCGCGGCGTCGACTACGAGGGCTGGTGGGCGTGGACGCCGCCGGCGGGGTGCCGCCAGCCCGGGGAGTCGGTGGCCGCCGCGGCGCGGCGCGAGTTGTACGAGGAGGCGGGGATCGACTCGGCGGCGATGTGGCCGGTGAACGTGTCGGGCAACTGGGCGCTGTTCGTGTGCGACGTGGACGACGATGTCGCGGTGGAGCTGATCGACGTCGAGCACGACCGGTATCGGTGGGTGGACGTGGCCACCGCGGCGCGGATGTGCCGCCCGGGGCAGGTGGCGCGCAACCTGGTCGCCGCCGACACGGTGCCGCGGCACTCCTGGTCGTTTCGGGACCGCGCGCCCGCCGACGGGGCGTTGGCGAAGGGCTTCGCCGCGGCGGCGCACCACGGCCGCTGGCCGGTGGACGCCATCGAGACCCCGCGGCAATACATTGTGGAGTACAACGGCGCGGCGTGCGGCCTGGCGGGCTTCGACGCCACCGGAGACTCCGTCGACGTGCGCGTCCTGTTGGGCGACCCCGACGTGGCGGGGCGGGGGCTGGCACCCAGCCTGGTGTGGGCGCTGATCAGCCATCCCTCCACGCACGACGCGGGCGTCGTGACGACCGTCGTGGACGCCGAGAACCGTCCCGCGCGGCGGGCGGCGGTCAAGGCGGGGTTCGTCGGCGACGGGAAGCGCCTGGTCTTCGATCGGGCGCTGTGGGGCGTGTTAGCTGCCGCCGCCGCTGGAGGCCGCGGCGGCCGCCGCGGAGGTGGCGGCCACGACGGCGGCGGTGACCGCGGCCTGGGTGGCCTGGATGGCCTGGCCGGTGGCGTCGGCGGCCCAGGAATGCTCGGCGGCGGACTTGAAGGCGCCGCGGACGTCGCGGCGGGGGCGGTCGGGCAGCGCCTTGCGCTCCATCTTCATGGCGTAGACCATGGCGGCCAGCGCGGCGGTGCGGTCGTCGCGGGGGCGTGCGGTGTCGACGAACTCGCCGAGGCGGCGGCGGGCGTCGTCGCTGGGGGTCGGGGAGGTGGGGCGGTAGCGGTTGAACGGGATGAAACCGAGGATGTGGTCGTTGTCGTGGTTGAGGATGCCCTGGGCGACCATGGATTCGCGCAGCGCGCGGGGGAAGCCGCGGTGGAGGCGGTCGATCCAGCCGCGGGGCTTGCGGGGCTTGTCGCCGTTGATGCGCGCCAGGACGTCGTCGGCGGCGGTGTTGCCGATTCCGGCGGCGTTGACGACGGTGATCTTGTTGCCCGACAGGCTGAGCCGCTCGGCGAGGGTGAGGTCGAGCAGGCACGCCCCGATGAGGCCCAGCTCGAGATTGTGGACGGTGTTGCGTCCGGTTTCGGGCTGGTAGGCCAGAAGCAGCAGTTCCTCGGTGATCAGCATGGTCCCAGGCTAGGGCAGCCGCCGGGGCGGCGCGTCATGCCCGGCGATGAGGCGTTTCTCGTCCCCGGGCACCACGGCGTCTAGGCTTCGCGGACTAGTCGCGGCGCCACCAGCAGCGACAGGACGGCGGCCAGCGCGCACAGCGCCCCGGCCCCATACCAGGCGGGATCGTAGGTGCCGAGTTGGTCGCGCACGATCCCGGCGCCCAGGGCGATGGCCCCGGCGCCGACCTGGTGGCTGGCCAGCACCCACCCGAACACGACCGGCCCGTCGGCGTCGCCGAAGGCGGCGCGGCACAGCGCCAGGGTGGGCGGGACGGTGGCGACCCAGTCGAGTCCGTAGAAGATCACGAAGAACGCCATCGGCGGGTCGAGTCGGTCGGAGAACAGCAGCGGCAGCACGATCAGCGACACGCCCCGCAGGCCGTAGTAGATCGCCAGGAGTTTGCGGGAGTCGAAGCGGTCGGTGAGCCAGCCCGAGGCGATGGTGCCCACGATGTCGAAGATCCCGACGACGGCCAGCAGGCCGGCGGCGGCGGTGGCGGGCAGCCCGTGGTCGTGGGCGGCGGGCACGAAGTGCGTGGTGACCAGGCCGTTGGTGGAGGCGCCGCAGATGGCGAACCCGCCCGCCAGCATCCAAAACGTCCGGGTCCTGGCGGCGCGGCCCAGCACGGCCAGGGCGCGTCGGCCCGCGCCGGTGGCGGCCACGGCGGGCAGGGGGGCGGTGGCGCCGTAGGCGAGCGCGCCGATGTCTTCGGGGCGGTCGCGCAGGAGCCACCACACCAGCGGCACCACGGCCAGCGCGCACGCCGACACCACGGCGGCGGCGACCTGCCAGTTGTAGGCGGCGACGAGGTTGGCCAACAGCGGCAGGAAGATGAGTTGCCCGGTGGCTCCGGCGGCGGTGAGGATGCCGGTGACCAGGCCGCGGCGTTTGACGAACCAGCGGGTGGACACGGTACCGGCGAAGGCCATGGCCATGGACCCGGTGCCCAGTCCCACCATGATTCCCCAGTAGATGATCAGTTCCCAGCTGGACTTCATGAACAGGGTGAAGCCGCTGCCGCAGGCCACCAGGACCAGGGCCCCGGCGACGATCCTGCGCATGCCGAAGCGGTCCATGAGGGCCGCGGCGAACGGCGACGTCAGCCCGTACAGGACGAGGTTGACGGTGACGGCGGCGGAGATGGTGGTGTGGGACCAGCCGAACGCGGCGTGCAGCGGTTCGATGAGGACGCCGGGTGTGGCGCGGAATCCGGCGGCGCCGATGATGGCCACGAACGCCACCGCCGCCACCCACCAGGCGCGGTGGATGCGGATGCGGCGGTCGCGTTTGCTTGGCGCGGTGAGGGTGGCGGGCACGGGTCCAAGGATGCGGGAGCCGGGGCCCCGGCAACCTTGGCGTGAGCGCCAACATGTGCAAAGATCTGGCCATGTCGGTTTCGCGCCACCGCGTGGTGATGTTGGTGATGGACGGGGTGATCCCGTTCGAGCTGGGCATCCCGCCGCGGATCTTCGGTGCCGCCCGCGACGCCGACGGCCGCCGCCTGTACGAGGTGTCGACGTGCGCGCTGACGCCGGGCATGGTGCGCACCACCGAGGACTTCACGATCCACGTCCCCGCCGGACCCGAGGCCCTGGGTCGCGCCGACACGGTGGTGATCCCGGCGTCGTACGAGATCGACGCGATGTTCGTCCACGGTGTCCTGCCCGGCGATGTCGCCGCGGCCCTGGCGCACATCCGCCCCGGCACCCGCATCGCGTCGATTTGCACGGGCTCGTTCGTGTTGGCGGCGGCGGGGCTGTTGGACGGCCGCCCGGCCACGACGCACTGGATGCACACCGAACAGTTGCGGCGCCTGTATCCGAGGGTCAAGGTCGACCCGGACGTGTTGTTCGTCGACGACGGTGACGTGCTCACCTCGGCGGGGGTGGCCTCGGGTATCGACCTGTGTCTTCACATGGTGCGCAAGGATTTCGGCGCCGCGGTGGCCAATGTGGTGGCGCGGCGCAGCGTGGTGCCGCCGCAGCGCGAGGGCGGCCAGGCGCAGTTCATTCGGCATCCGGTGGCGGTGGAGCCGGGCGCGGCCACGGCGGGCGCCCGGGCGTGGGCGCTGGCGCGTCTGGGCGCGGCGGTGTCGTTGGAGCGGTGGGCGGCGGAGGCGTCGATGAGCGTGCGGACGTTTTCGCGGCGGTTTCGCGCCGAGGTGGGCCTGACGCCGGGGCAGTGGCTGCTGCGGCAGCGGCTGGACGCGGCGCGGACCATGTTGGAGACGTCGCGGGTGGCGGTGGATCGGGTGGCCGTGGAGTGCGGGTTCGGTACCGCCGCGTCGATGCGGCGTCACATGCGCGCGGTGCTGGGGGTGTCGCCGTCGTCGTACCGCAAGACCTTCGCCGGAGAAACCTAGGCGCGCATCAGTGGTCGGGAATGGTCGAGGGTTCGGCGCGATACACCTTGATGACGGCTTTTCCGATGGTGGACTCGTCCAATATGGCGTCGGGTTCGCGCATGTGGTCGGCGGCCAGATGCGCGGCGAGCGCGGCCTCGTCGCGCCATTCCTCCATGCAGGTGAACAGGCAGTCGTCGTCGAGGTCGGCGGCGAAGGCGTAGTGCTGGCAGCCGTCGTCGCCCGCGATGGTGGACGCCTGCATCTGTTTCAGGGCGGCGATGGTGGTGTCGCGGGTTTCGGGTTTGGAGCGCAGCCACACGTGCACGATGATCACGCGGGCCACCCTAACGCGGGCGGCGCGACGAGGTGGCAGGCGGCGCCGGGGGAGCGTGCGTCCATGATGGGCAGGTCGCGCGCGCGACAGTCGCCGTCCACATGGGATTGTCGGGCGGTGCCGTCGGCGAGGGCGGGACAGCGGGGGTGGAAGCGGCAGCCGGCGGGAATGTCGGTGGCGTCGGGGGTTTCGCCGCTGAGCACGATGGGCGCTCCGACGGGGCTGTCGGGCAGGACGGACACCAGGGCGCGGGTGTAGGGGTGGCGGGGTTGGGTGAGGATGTCGGCGGCGGGCCCGTGTTCGACGATGCGTCCGGCGTACATGACGGCCAGGCGGTCGGCGATGTTCCATGCCACGCCGAGGTCGTGGGTGACGATGACGGCCGACAGTCCCAGTTCGTCGCGCAGCCGCAGCAGCAGGGCGAGGATCTCGCCGCGCACCGACGCGTCGAGGGAGGCGACGGGTTCGTCGGCGACGATGACGCGCGGTCGCAGGGCCAGTGCCCCGGCGATGACGACGCGTTGGCGTTGCCCGCCGGACAGCTCGTGGGGGTAGCGGGCGAGGAAGTCGGCGGGCGGGCGCAGGCCCGCGTGCGACAGGGCCTGGGTGACGCGCTCGGTTTCGTCGCCGCCCAGCCGGTGGATGCGGGGGCCTTCGGCCACGGCGTCGAACACGGTGTGGCGCGGGTTGAGGGCGCCGGTGGGGTCCTGCATGACCAGCTGGACGCCGCGCCGCAGCCGCCGCAGGTCCCTGGCGCGGTAGGTCACGGGCGCCCCGGCATAGGTGACGCGGCCCGAGTCGGGCACGACCAGGCCCAAAAGCGCCTTGGCGAGGGTGGTCTTGCCGCACCCGGATTCGCCTGCCAGGGCGAGGATCTCGCCTTCGTCGAGGCTGAGGTTGACGCCGTCGACGGCCACGGCGCGGCCCCTGCCGCGCGAGGCGTAGGACACGCGGATGTCGCGGGCGTCGAGGATGGGTGTCATGGCGTCTCCTCGCCGGCGCGCAGGCACGCGGCCCGCCGCCCCTCGGCGACGGCCTGTAGTGGAATGTCGCCGTGCGCGCAGTCGTCGATGGCGATGGGGCAGCGGGGCCGAAACGCGCACCCGTCGGGCAGGCGCAGCGGCGAGGGGGCGTCGCCGGGCACGCCGCGGGGGCGGCCGCGCGAGGCGGGGTCGCCGACGGTGGGAAACGCCCGGGCGAGGCCGCGGGTGTAGGGGTGGGCGCCGTGGGCGACGACCTTCGCGGTGGGTCCGTGTTCGACGACGCGTCCGGCGTACATCACCGCCAGTTCGTCGCATGTGGATGCCAGGATGGACAGGTCGTGGCTGATCATGATGAGCGCGATGCCCTGGCGGGCGATGACGTCGGACACCAGGTCGAGGACCTGGGCCTGGATCATGACGTCCAGGGCGGTGGTGGCCTCGTCGGCGATGATGAGGCGGGGCCGGCAGGCCAGGGCCATGGCGACCATGACGCGTTGGCGCTGCCCGCCCGACAGCTCGTGCGGGTAGCTGTCGGCGCGCCAGGCCGGCAGTCCCACCTGGCGCAGCAGTTCGCGGGCGCGGGTCAGGGCGTCGGCGCGGGTGGTGGCGGGGTCGTGGACGCGGATGGGTTCGGCGATCTGGCCGCCGATGGCGCGCACCGGGTTGAGGGCGTGCATGGCGCCCTGGAACACGATGGAGGCCCGGCTCCAGCGCACGGCGCGCAGCTTCCCGAACGACATGGTGGCGATGTCGTCGCCGTCCAGGAGGATGTGGCCGCCCACGGCGGCGGTGGCCGGCAGCAGCCGCAGCATCGCCAGGGCCACCGATGATTTGCCGCAGCCGGACTCCCCGGCGATGCCGAGGCTGGCCCCGGCCTGAACGCTCAGCGTCACCCCGCGCACGGCGGGGACGGCGGCGCGTCGCGCGTCGTAGGTGACGGTGAGGTCGCGAATGTCCACAAGGCTCATCGGGCCTCCCGCAGCCGCGGGTTGACGATTGCCTCCACGGCCCTGCCGCACAGGGTGAACGCCGCCACGACGGCCACGATGAGCACGCCGGGCGGTATGACGTACCACCACGCGCCGTACGACACGGCGCCGGAATCGTTGGCGTGGGACAAGATCGTGCCCCACGACACCACGGCGGGGTCGCCGAGGCCGAGGAACGACAGGGTGGCCTCGGCGAGGATGGCGCTGGCGACCTGGAGGGTGGCCGAGGCGAAGATGAGCGGCGCCACGGCGCCGGTGACGTGGCGGGTGATGAGGTGCCAGTGTCCGCCGCCCAGGGCGCGGGCGCGTTCCAGGTAGCCGCGGGATTCCACGGCCAGGGTGGCGGAGCGCACGAGCCGGGCGGTGGAGGCCCATGACGTCAGCGCGATGGCGATGATGATGGTGGCCGCCGACGGGCCGAGCATGACGGCCAGGGCGATGGCCAGCACCAGTTGCGGCAGGACGAGGAACCAGTCGGTGAGTCGCATGAGGACCCAGCCGGTGGCGCGGGCGAAGTGCCCGGCGACCAGGCCGACGACCGCTCCGATGAGGACGGACAGGACGGTGGCGGTGACGCCCACCAGCAGGGACATGCGGGCGCCGTAGATGGTCAGGGTGAGCACGGAGCGTCCGACGTCGTCGGTGCCGAGCCAGAATCGGGCGCCGGGGGGCTCGAAGCGGTGGCCCGGCGCCTGGGTGGGGTCGAGGCTGTCGGCGTCGGCCACAAGCGGCGCGGCGATGGCCAGGATCGTCACGGCGGCCAGCACGATGAGTCCGGCCATGCCGGCGCGCTGCGCGCGGTACTGCCGCCACGCGTCGGCGGCGCGGGTGCGTCGGTGGGCCCAGCGGATCGCGGTGGCGGTCATGAGGTCCTCACTCGCGGGTCGAGGATGCGGTAGGCGATGTCGGCGCAGGTGTTGGCGATGATGACGGCCGCGGAGAAGAACACGAAGGTGCCTTGCAGCAGCGGGATGTCGGGGACCTTGAGGGCCTCGTAGGCCAGTTGGCCCAGGCCGGGCCAGGAGAACACGGTCTCGGTGAGGATGGCGCCGGACACCACCGCGCCCAGTTGCATGAACACCAGCGTCACGGTGGGCAGCAGGGCGTTGGGGACGGCGTGGCGGCGCAGGACCGCGGCGTCGGTGAGTCCCTTGGCGCGGGCGGTGACGAGGTACTCCTCCCCGCGTTGCTCCAATATGGATGCTCGCATGATGAGGACGTACTGGGCGTAGATGACCGCGGCCATGGTGACGGCCGGCAGGACGAGGTGGTGGGCGATGTCGAGGGTCTGGGGCCACCAGCCGTCGGCGGTGCGCGGCGAGCGCATCCCGTTGATGGGAAACCATCCCAGAAGCCGCCCGAACACCACCAGCATGATGAGGCCGAGCCAAAACGTCGGAGCCGACCACAGCGCCAGCGACACCCCGACGTGGGTCTTGTCGAAGCGGCTTCCCGAGCGCCACCCGGCGCGGGTGCCGATCCACAGCCCGAGCCCGGCCGACAGCACCAGGGCGGTGCCGGTGAGCAGGACGGTGGCGCCCAGCCGGTCGACGATGAGGTCGGCCACGGGCCGCCGGTACTGGTAGGACTGTCCGAGTTGGCCTGAGAACACGCCCTTGACGTAGGTGGCGAACTGTTGCGCCAGCGAATCGTCCAGGCCCAACTGGTGGCGCAGTTGGCGTTTTTGCTCCGGCGTGGCCGGCACGTCGCGGGTCATGGCCGACACGGGGTCGCCGCCCAGCACCCGGAAGATGAAGAACGCGCTGATCAGGACCAGTCCCAGCGACACCGCGGCCCCGCCGAGCCGCACGGCGACGAATCGCGGCCACCCGCCCACACCCACGCCCGGTGCCCCCTATTCGCGCTCGTCGGCGGTGGCGGCGCGGCGGCGCATCCGCCACCACACCGCGCCGACGACGACCACGACCGCGACCAGGGCGGCGCTGGCGGCCCACCATCCGGTGCCGGTTTCGTGGGCGACGGGCCGGGCGGAGTAGTACCCCCACACGCCCTGTTGCGCGGTGATCATGCCGTGGTGGGCGGGTTGGGTGTCGAAGCCGTCCCACCGGTCGGAGCGGTAGGCCTCCAGCCGGTCGGAGTAGTACAGGGTCACCTCGGGGGCCTGGCGGTAGAGGATCTGTTGCATCTTCTTGACCTCGTCGGCGCGCTTGGTGGCGTCGGTTTCGGCCTTTTGTTTGGCGAACAGCTTGTCGTAGGTGGCGTCGCAGTAGAAGGTGTCGGTGTCGCGTTCGGAGGATTTGGCGGACTCGGGCAGCGCGTCGCAGGTGTACAGGGCGAGGATGCCGGTGGGGTCGGCGTCGACGCCCCAGCCGGAGAAGATGACGTCGAATTTCCCGGCGTACAGGGTGTCGTTGAGTTTGGTGCCGTCGGCGCCGGCGGTGTCGACGGCGATGCCCAGGCGCTTCCACCATCCTTTGAGGAAGTCGGCGATGGTGGATTCCGAGGGCGTGTCGGAGTGGTACAGCAGCCGGAATTCGAGTTTCTTGCCGCCGTGGGGCATGGCCCGGATGCCGTCGGAGCCGCGTCGGTATCCGGCGTCGTCGAGGAGTTTGTTGGCCGCGTCGATGTCGAAGTCGACGGTCTTGTCGCCGGGGTCCCAGAAGTAGTCGGCGAAGATGGGCGGGATGTAGGCCACACCGGGGGTGGCCATGCCGTCCTTGACCTTGTCGATGAGTTGTTTCTTGTCGATGGCCTGGGCCAGGGCGCGGCGCACGGTGGCGTCGCGCAGGGCGGGGTGTCCGTCGCCGATGTGGGTGCCGTCTTGGGCGCGGGCGCCGACGTTGAAGGTGATGGAGGTGAGGCTGCGTCCGGTGGCGCGGTTGGTGGTGACGCCGGTGGCGCCTTTGAGGGAGTCGTATTGGGCGGGGTTGAGTCCGCTGGAGGTGGCGGTGAGGTCGACGTCTCCGGAGCGCAGCGCCTGGACCGCGGCGTCGGGGGTCTTGTAGTACTGCATCGCCAGCGACTTGTACTTCGGCGCGCCCTCCCAGTAGGAGTCGTTGGCCTTGAACTTGATGTATTCCTCGACCTTGAAGTCGCTGGCCAAAAACGGTCCGGACCCCACCACGGGGAAGTCGGTGTTGTTGAACGAGGCGGGGTTGTGGATCTTGGACCACACGTGTCGCGGCACGATCGGCACGTCCATGTGGGTCATCTGCGACGACGGGCGCTTGATCTTGACGACCAGTGTGGAGGCGTCGGGGGCGGCCACGGAGGTGAAGTTGTCGACCAGGTCGGCGTGGGAGGCGTGCAGTTTCTTGTCGTCCATGAGCAGCCGCAGGGTGAAGCGGGCGTCGTCGGCGGTGACCTTCTTGCCGTCGGACCAGGTCACGCCGCTTCGGATCGTGTAGGTCCAGGTGCGACGGTCGCCGGAGTGTGTCCACTTTGTCGCCAGGCCCTTGGTGGGGGCGAAGTCGTCGGCGCTGTAGCGGATCAGGGGCGTGTACATGAGGTCGGCGACCTGGTAGTTCAGGGAGAAGAAGCTGGTGAGCGGGTTGAGGTCGGAGATGGTCTGGTCGACGGCGACCACCAGGGGGGCCTGGGTGTCGCCGCCGCTGGTGCAGCCGCTTGCCGCCAGGATGATGACCGCTGCCGCCGCCGCGCCCTGCCTGATTCCACTTGCCCACGAGGAGTTCATGACACCGGCCTTCTCGAAGTGAAGCACGCCACACTCTGTAGTGACAACATAGTCACACATGTATATACGTGGTGTCAATGTGGTGGTTGCCGTTTACACTTGCCGCCGTCATGTCGCTGCCGCAAGCCTTTCGGGCCGCCGCCGTGGTCGCCGCCGGTGTCGCGGCATTGTGGATCATCGCCGCCGCCGACCACGTCCTTTCGGGATCCTTCGACCGCTACGGCATCGCGCCGCGCACCTGGTCGGGCCTGTTGGGCATCCCGGCGGCACCCCTGCTCCACACCGGCTACGCCCACCTGGCGGCCAACACGGTGCCGCTGCTGGTGCTGGGTTTCCTGGCCGCGGCCCGGGGTCTGCGCCGGTTCGTCGCGGCCGTCTGCCTGATCGTGTTGGTGTCGGGCGCGGGGGTGTGGGTGACGGCGCCGGCGGGTTCGGTGACGGTGGGCGCCAGCGGCGTGATCTTCGGGCTCTTCGGGTACCTGGTGGGCCGGGGCGTCTTCGACCGCCGCGGCGTCGACATCGCCTTGGCGGTGTTGGTGGTGGTGTACTACGGCTCGATCCTGTGGGGCGTGTTGCCGTCCCAGCCGCACGTGTCGTGGCAGGGGCACCTGTTCGGTCTGATCGGTGGCGTGTTGGCGGCGTGGCTGTTGCGGGCGGCGACGTTGCGGCCGCGATCGGCCTTATAGTGGACGCCGCGTTGTCGACGGCAGGGGACCCTCCACATGAAACACAAGGTGATCGTATTCGGCCTCGACGGGGTGCGCCTCGACACGCTGCGCGCCGCGGCGACGCCGCACCTGGACGCCATCGCCGCGGCGGGTTTCCTCACCGCCTGCCGGGTGCCCGAGGTCAATGCGACGATTTCGGGACCGTGCTGGGCCACCATCGCCACCGGCGTGTGCAGCGACGAGCATCGGATCACGGGCAACAACCTGCGCTTCAACCGTTTGCGGCGTTTCCCGTGCTTCCTGCGCCAGGCCGCCGCGCACGGCGCGACCACCTATGCCGCCGCCGGTTGGCTGCCGTTGCTCACCAGGACCCACGGCGGCCCGATCTTCGCCGCCGATCACCAGTACGTTCCGCCGCGCCCGCGCAATTCAAAAAACGGCGGCGACGCCATCAGTGACGCCGACGTGGCCGCGTGCGCGTCCAAGACCATCGCGTCGGACGACATCGACGCCGCTTTCGTCTACTTCGGACAGGTGGATCACGCGGGGCACGAGCACGGCGTGGACGCCGCCTACACGCGGGCGCTGGTCAACGCCGACGCCTGCGTCGGGGAGGTGGTCGCGGCGGTGTCGTCGCGTGCGACGTTTGGCGAGGAGTCGTGGACGTTCATCGCCGTGACCGATCACGGTCACCGTGACGCCGGTGGTCACGGCGGCGACTCGACCGCCGAGCGCACCGCGTGGCTGGCGGCCGGCGGGCCGGGTGTGGCGGGCGTGGAGCCGGCGGGTCTGGGTCATGTCGATGTGCCGCGCCTGGTGTTGGGGGCGTTGGGTTTCGTCTAGGTCGCGGTGTCGCGCAGCGCGCCGATGAGGGTGTCGATGGCGGGGTCGGGGCGGCTGCCGGCGCGCACGGCCACCGATACGGTGCGGGTGAGTTCGAGGTCGGCCACGGGGTACAGGCGCACGTCGGCGGCCAGTGGTTCGACGATGCTGTGCGGGATGAGGGACACGCCGAGCCCGGCCTGGATGAGCGCCATGATGACGGTGAAGTCGTCGCTGGCGTAGTCCAGTTGTGGGGTGAATCCGGCGGCGTGGCAGGCGCGTTCCAGGACGGTGCGCAGCGCGGTGTCGCTGTGGGGGGCGATCCAGCGGTCGTCGCGGCAGGCGGCCAGGCCGTCGGGTCCGTCGCCGTCGTCGGGCCAGCGGCCGGGCGGTGCGGCCAGCAGCAGGGGTTCGTCGCGCAGCCGGTGGATGTCGATGCC
>NZ_DASQPW010000084.1:0-12609 GCF_035643755.1 Stackebrandtia sp.
CCATGCTGCATCACGTTGAGCACGGCACCGGCACCCCCGTCCTGGCCCTGCACGGTTGGCCCGTCGACCATCGGCTCATGACGGGGTGCCTCGAGCCCGTGTTCGCCAGGCGGGAGGGCTACCGCCGCCTGTACCCCGACCTGCCGGGCATGGGCGCCAGCCCCGCCGACGGCATCGACTCCTCCGACGACATGCTGGGCGCGATCGGCGAGTTCATCGATGAGCACATCGGCGACGAGCCGTTCCTCGTGGTCGGCGAGTCCTACGGCGGGTACCTGGCCCGCGGGCTGCTGCAGGTGCGCCGGTCGCAGGTGAGCGGCATGGCACTGATCTGCCCCGTTGGGCGCGAGCTGCGCAATCAGGACCGCACCGTGCCGCCCCGCACCGTCCTGGTGGACGAGCCCGGGCTGGTCGAGGCGTTGGACGCCGAGACCGCCGCCGACTTCACCGCGGTCGCCGTGGTGCGCACCAGCCAGACGCTGCGGCGCTTCACCGCCGACATCAAGGGAACCGTGTACGACGAGGCCGCGCTCGAACGCATCAAACGGCGCTGGGAACTCAGCATGCTGCCCGAGCGCGGCGAACCCTACGAGTGCCCCGGCCTGATCCTCACCGGGCGGCAGGACTGGGCGACCGGGTATGCCGACGTCTACGCGCTGCTGGACCACTATCCGCGGGCGAGCTTCGCGATCCTGGACCGCGGCGGGCACAACCTGCAGATCGAGCAGCCCGAGCTGTTCGAGGCGATGACGCTGGAGTGGCTGGATCGGGTGGCCGAGGCGGGCTGACGTCAGCGGCGGAAGGTGTCCTGGTGCTCGACGAACCAGGCGTAGGTGGACTTGATGCCCTCGGCCACGTCGATGCGCGGCCGCCAGCCCAGGGCGCTGATCCTGCCGATGTCGGAGATCTTCTTGGGCGTACCGTCGAGTTTGGACAGATCGTGTTCGAACGTGCCGTCGTAGCCGATCACCTCGGCCATCCGGGCCACCAGGTCGTTGATCTCGGTGCCGACGCCGGTGCCCACGTTGATCGGCGAGGCGTCGTCGTAGTGGCGCAGCAGGTGCACCACCGCGCGGCCCAGGTCGTCGGTGTGCAGGAACTCCCGGATCGGGGTGCCGCTGCCGTAGATGACGAACTCTCCATCGCCCGCGAGCTTCGCCTCGTGGAGGCGGCGCAGCAGCATCGGAAACGCGTGCGCCCCGGGAATGTTGAAGTTGTCGCCGGGTCCATAGAGGTTGGTGGGCATCGCCGAGATCGCCGACATGCCGTACTGCTGCCGCAGCGCCTTGACGTGGAACACCCCGGCGATCTTGGCGACCGCGTAGGCGTCGTTGGACTCCTCAAGCTCCCCCGTCATCAGCGAATCCTCGCGGATCGGCTGCTCGGCGAACTTCGGGTAGATGCAGTTGGATCCCAGGAACAGCAGGCGCTTCGGGCGGAACCGGGCCGCCGCGTCCAGCACGTTCAGCTGAATCCGGAGGTTCTGCGACATGAAGTCGGCCTTGTGGGCGGCGTTGTCGAAGATCCCGCCCACCCGCGCGGCGGCGTCGATCACGTAGTCGGGGCGCTCGTCGGAGAAGAAGTCGGCCGTGGCGTCGCGGTCCATCAGGTCCAGCTCGGCGCTGCGCCTGCCCACCAGGTTGGTGTAACCCTCGGACTCGAACGCCCGCCAGATCCCCGAACCCGCCAGTCCACTGTGTCCCGCGATGTAGATCTTGGCGTCGAGGGGAATCTCGTGCCGGAAATCGGAACCCATGTCGCTCCTGTCTCAATGACGTCACGTCCGCGTCGAAAACTCGCCTCGAGACTATCAACCCGCCCCACGGTCCTGGGCTGCGCGAACGCCCGCCCCGCTTTCGTCGGCCGCGCGCGGGCGACCCCCGTGTAGGCTCGCGGAGGCCAAGGTCAGAGCTTGAGTTAAGGACGGGTATGAGCGAGCGCAGCCGCACCGCGTTGATCACCGGAATCTCCGGGCAGGACGGCTCCTACATGGCCGAGCTGCTGCTCGCCAAGGGCTACGAGGTGCACGGCATCATCCGCCGATCGTCGTCGATCAACACGCCGCGTCTCGACAACATCTACCAGGCTCCGCACACGCCGGGCCAGAACCTGTTCCTCCACTATGGGGACATCACGGACGCCAGCATGCTCACCAACCTGGTGCGCGACGTCCGCCCCGACGAGGTCTACAACCTGGCCGCCCAGAGCCACGTGCGGGTCAGCTTCGACATCCCCGACTACACCGGCAATGTCGACGCCCTGGGTACCATGCGGATGCTGGAGGCGGTGCGCGCCAGCGAATGCGGCGCCCGCTTCTACCAGGCATCCACATCGGAGCTCTTCGGATCGACTCCCCCGCCGCAGAACGAGGACACGCCGTTCCACCCGCGCAGCCCGTACGGGGTGGCCAAGATCTACTCGTACTGGGCCGTGGTCAACTACCGCGAGGCCTACGGACTGCACGCCAGCAACGGCATCCTTTTCAATCACGAGTCCGAGCGCCGCGGCGAGACCTTCGTGACCCGCAAGATCACCCGCGCGGTGGCGCGGATCGCCGCGGGCATCCAGGACACCGTCTACATGGGAAACCTCAGCGCCAAGCGCGACTGGGGTTACGCGCCCGAGTACGTCGAGGGCATGTGGATGATGCTGCAGCAGGACAACCCGGACGACTACGTGCTGGCCACCGGCGAGGCCGCCAGCGTCCGCGACTTCGTCGAGGTCGCGTTCGCGCACGCGGGCCTGGACTGGGAGAAGTACGTCAAGCACGACTCCCGCCACGAGCGCCCCTCCGAAGTGGACGCCCTGCACGGCGATCCGTCCAAGGCCAAGAAGAAGCTGGGCTGGGCGGCCAAGACCCACTGGCGCGACCTGGCCAAGCGGATGGTGGACGCCGACCGTCAGCTCCTGGACGACCAGCTGTCCGGCAAGTCCGTACGCGAGGAGCACATCTAGAAACCGCGGAGGCGGTGGGATTCGAACCCACGAGACGAGTCGCCCCGCCTGGCGGTTTTCAAGACCGCTGCACTAGTCCACTATGCGACGCCTCCGAGAGCGCTCGTCAATTTACCAAACGCGCGCGGGCGCACGCGTCGGCTATTCCTCGCGGTACTCGTCGGAGTCGGGGACGTCGCGGTGTTGCTCGGCGGCGTCGGCCTCGTCGGCTTCCCGGGTGGAGGCGTTGTCGTCGACGGTGGCGTCGGTGTCCTCGTCGAGGTCGGCGGCCTGTTCGGCGGCGTCGGCGTCGGGGACCGGCCAGTTGTCGGTTGCCATGATTGCCAGGTTAACCGGATGCCGCCGGGGTGGGGCGGCAATCGGTGGAGCAGAATGCCCGGTGAAGACAGCGGCGTCTTGACCGGCGGGGTCGGCAAGCGGCCCCGAATCGAAAATGCAGAAGGAGCCTCCATCATGCCCATCGCGACACCCGAGGCGTATGCGGACATGCTAAATCGCGCCAAGGCGGGCGCGTTTGCCTACCCGGCCATCAATGTCTCGTCCTCGCAGACCCTGAATGCCGCGCTGGCCGGTTTCGCCGAGGCGGAGTCGGACGGGATCATTCAGGTGTCGACCGGGGGCGCGGAGTACCTGTCGGGGCCCACGGTCAAGGACATGGTGACCGGGTCGGTGGCGCTCGCCGAGTTCGCCCGCGAGGTGGCCAAGAAGTACCCGGTGACCGTCGCGCTGCACACCGACCACTGCCCCAAGAACAAACTGGACGGTTTCGTGCGCCCGCTGTTGGACATCTCGGCCGAGCGGGTCAAGGCCGGGCGGGATCCGCTGTTCCAGTCTCACATGTGGGACGGTTCGGCGGTGCCGCTGGGCGAGAACCTGCAGATCGCCGAGGAGCTGCTGGCCAAGACCTCGGCGGCGCGGATCATCCTGGAGATCGAGGTCGGCGTGGTCGGCGGCGAGGAGGACGGCGTCGTCGGTGCGATCGACGAGAAGCTGTACACCTCGGTGGCCGACGGCCTGGCCACGGTCGAGGCGCTGGGTTCCGGGGAGAAGGGCCGGTACATGACGGCGCTGACCTTCGGCAACGTGCACGGGGTCTACAAGCCGGGCAACGTGAAGCTGCGTCCGGAGATTCTCAAGGAGATCCAGGACGCGGTGGGCGCGAAGGTCGGCAAGGACAAGCCCTTCGACCTGGTGTTCCACGGCGGTTCGGGTTCGCTGTTGTCGGAGATCCGCAGCGCGTTGGACTTCGGTGTGGTGAAGATGAACGTCGACACCGACACCCAGTACGCGTTCACCCGCCCCGTGGTGACGCACATGTTCACCAACTACGACGGCGTGTTGAAGGTGGACGGCGAGGTCGGCAACAAGAAGGTGTACGACCCGCGCTCGTACGGCAAGGCCGCCGAGGCGGGCATGGCCAAGCGCGTGGTGGAGGCCTGCGAGAACCTGCGTTCGGTGGGCACGAAGTCCTAGGGACGGCGACGAAAAACCCGGGCGGCGCCGATGCGCCACCCGGGTTTCGTTGTCCTGGTTGGTCAGTTGATGAATCGTCCGGCGCCGTAATACGACATGCCGGCCTGATCCAGTCGGTCGATGCGGACGGTTTCGCCGGAGTTGGGTGCGTGGACCACGTAGTCGTCGCCGATGTACAGGGCGACGTGTTGAAGTCCGTTGTAGAACACGGCGTCGCCCGGTTGTAGCTCGGCGCGGCTGATATGGGTGGCCATCCCGTACTGTTGTCGCGCGCTGTGCGGCAGGCTGATTCCGACTTGACGCATGGCCGCCAGCACGAGGCCGGAACAGTCGTAGGAGCCGGGTCCGGCAGCGGCCCATACGTAGGGCTTGCCGCGCTGGTCGAGTGCGAAGCGCACCACCTTGCCGCGATCGCCCGGCACGTAATCGGGGACGTAGTCGATGTTCTCCCCGCGCGACCTGGCGTCGTCACGGAAGGCCTCTTTACGCTTGTCCTGCAAGCGATCCATGGCCTCGGTGATCTTCTTCTTCTTGGACTTCAGGGACGCTTCCTTGTCGGATTGCTCGGCCTTGAGGTCGTCGAGCGTGTCCTTGGCGTCCTGGTATTTCTTGGCGGCGTGCGAGAGCTTGCCGATCACGCCGGAGTCGCTGGCGACGATGCCGTCCAGCGAGGAGATCTTGGCGACGAAGATGTCGGGCGAGCCGGCATCCAGGATGGCGGTGGTGTCCCCCATCCCGCGGGTCTCGTAGGCGGCGTCCACGATGGGTTCCGCCTGGTCGTAAAGCTTGTCGAGCTTGACCTTGTAAGGGTGGAGCTTCTTTTCGAGGACGTGGATCTTGTGCTTGGTGTGCTTGAGGTCCTCGGTGATCGAGTTGTAGTCCTCGACGACTCCCTCGAGGTCGGAGTTCTGCTTCTCGATCTGGTTCTCGTATTCCTTGACGCTGGGTTTGGCGTTGGCCGTCCCGGCGCCCATGGCGATGATGACGGCACTGAGCGCCACCACGGCGATCGTGCGCCAGCACGCGGAACCGATATGGCGAACGGTCACGATTGCTCCTTCGCTGATGGGCGAATCTCGTGGGCCCTGAGGGTGGAGAGGACACGGGCCATCGGCGAGAGTAGCGCATTCGATTGAGGCGGTGGGGGTGCGGAGGCCCCTTCGTCCATCTTGGGGACGGTGTGTCACCGGGTGACGGACACAGTGTGCGGTGCGGTAGGCTTCGCGGCGATGAATCACGGACGTTTCTGGCCCTCGGCCGCGCGGTGTCGCGGCTGTTGCTGTTGTCGCTAGCGACCAGCCTCAACCCGCCCGTCCGCCGTGCCGCCGCAGCGGCCCGATTCCTCAAGGTCCTTCGTGTCGACCGTCGTCTCCACTTCGCTTTCGTCCCTTGCCGAGCGCTACGCCGCCGAGCTGCCGTGGCGCCCCCAGTTCACTCCCCGTTCCCGCTGGGCGCGGCGGGTGCTGGTCGCCGACGGGTGCGAGGTGTGGTTGTTGTCGTGGCTTCCGGGGCAGGGCACCGAGATGCACGACCACGGGGGTGTGTCCCGCCCGGTTCCCGGGGCGTTCGCGGTGGCGGCGGGCAGCCTGCGCGAGTACACGGTGGTGCCCGGCGAGGCGCCGCGGCTGGCGGTGCGCGAGATGGAGGCCGGACAGTCCAGTGTGGTTGATGAGCGGGCGATTCACGCCGTCCGCAACGATTCGGACGCCGTGGCGGTGAGCGTGCACGTGTACGCGCCGCGGCTGGAGATGATGCGGCGGTACCTGTTCAGCGAGATGGGGTTGTGGCTGGCCTCGACGCAGCGGGCGGGGGCGGACTGGTTAGAAGAGGGGGCGGACGCCGAAGTAGACGATCGCGGCGACGGCCGCGGCGGCGGGGAAGGTGAGCACCCAGGCGGTGACGATGTTGCCGGCCACTCCCCAGCGCACGGCGGAGGAGCCCTTGGTGGCGCCGACACCCATGATCGCCGAGGTGATGGTGTGGGTGGTGGAGATGGGGGCTCCGATCGCGGCGGAGCTGAACAGGACCGAGCTGGCGACCGTCTCGGCGGCGAAGCCCTCGGGGGGTCCCAGGTGGATGACGCGGCGGCCCAGGGTCTTGATGATGCGCCAGCCACCGGCGAAGGTGCCCGCGGCCATCACGGCGGCCGAGGTGATGAACACCCATTCGGGGATGTAGCTGGGATCGTGCTGGATGCCGCCGATGAACAGGGCCAGCACCACGATGCCCATGGTCTTGGCGGCGTCCTGCATGCCGTGTCCGATGGACATGGCGGCGGCCGACACCGACTGGGCGATCCGGAAGCCCCGCGACAGGCGGCGGGGATTGCGGCGCCGGAAGATCCACATGATGGCGATCATGACGATGAAGCCGAGGATGAAGCCCACCACGGGCGACAGCACCATCGGGATGACGACCTTGTCGAGGATGCCTCCCCACTGGACGTGGAACCCGCTCGCCAGGGCGCCGGCGACGAGGGTGGCGCCCACCAGCCCGCCGATCAGGGCGTGCGAGGACGACGACGGCAGCCCGAACCACCAGGTGATCAGGTTCCAGGCGATGGCGCCGACGACGCCGGCGAACACGACGGCCAGTCCCGCCGACGTCTGGGGAAGCGAGACCAGCCCGCGCCCCACGGTGTCGGCGACCTTGGCCCCCAGGTGGGCGCCGACGAAGTTGCCGACCGCGGCCAGCGCCAGCGCGACGCGCGGCGTGAGCGCGCGGGTCGACACCGAGGTGGCGATGGCGTTGGCGGAGTCATGGAATCCGTTGGTGTAGTTGAATCCCATGGCCACCAGGATCACCAGGATGGCCTGGACCATGATGGCGTCCACTTAGGCTTCCTTGACCGCGATGGTCTCGACCGTGTTGGCCACGTGTTCGAAGGCGTCGCAGGCCTTTTCAAGCTCGTCGGCGACTTCCTTGAGCTTCAGGACGGTCAGCGCCTCGTACTCGCCGGAGAACAGCCGCACCAGCAGCATCCGGTAGACCCGGTCGCCGTCGTTTTCGAGCCGGTTGCATTCGATCCAGTAGTCACGCAGCGAGGAGTCCATGCCCTTGAGCTTCGGCATGGCCGCGGCGGTGATGTCGGCCTGGGCGCGCAGCACCTCGAACATCTCGACCATCTCGCGCGGCGGGGATGGCAGCTCGGACAGCCCGTACAGGTAGACCAGGTTGCCGGCCGCCTCGATGTGGTCCATCACGTCGTCGAGCTGGCTGCCCAGCTGGTACATGTCCTCGCGGTCCAGCGGGGTGACGAAGGTGGAGTTGATCTTGTTGTACAGCTCGTGAGTGATCTCGTCGTTGTCGTGTTCGACCTCGACGAGCCGCTCGGACACCGACTGCACGTCGGCCTCCGGCTCGCCCAGCTCGGACAGGATCGTCGTGCCCTTGACGATGTTCTCCGCAGCCGTGGTGAAGAACTTGTAAAACGCGTCATCTTGGGGACGCAGCGAAAACCGCACCTGACACCTCGTGTGCACCACATTGATCGACATCTCCGGCTGGAGATGTCGGCGTTCACCATACCTTTACCCGCCAGCTACCGCTGTCAGGTCCGCCGGTGATGATCCCAGCCGGGTGAGCGCTCCGATCACCTTGTCACTGTCGGTCGTATACCACAAGGGCGGCAAGGTTTTGCGCAGGTAAGGACCGTATGAACGTGCGGTGTGGAGCCTCGGGTCGAGGACGGCGGCGACGCCGCGGTCGCCGCGGGCCCGGATCAGGCGCCCGACGCCCTGGGCGAGCCGGACGGCGGCGTGCGGGACGCTGACGGACGCGAAGCCCGAGCCGCCGGCCTCGTCGGCGGCGGCGGAGCGGGCCTCCGACAGCGGTTCGTTCGGCCGGGGGAACGGCAGCCGGTCCACCACGACCATCTGGCAGGCGTCGCCGGGGACGTCCACGCCCTGCCACAGCGACATGACGCCCAGCAGGCACGCCTCGGGCTCGGCCTTGAACTTCTTCACCAGCAGCGGCAGGGTCTCGTCACCCTGGAGCAGGATCGGCAGGTCGGTGCGGTCGCGCAGCACCTCGGCGGCGGTCTCGGCGGCGCGCTTGGAGGAGAAGAGGCCGAGGGTGCGCCCGCCCAGGGCCTTGACGAGCTTGACCAGTTCCTCGGCGGCGGCGTCCGACAGGCCGGACGCGGTGGGGCGGGGCAGGTGCGCGGCGACGTAGAGGATGCCCTGCTTGCCGTATTCGAAGGGGGAACCGACGTCGAGGGCCTTCCAGGTGGGGCCCGACGGCTTCTCCGGTTCGGAGTCCTCGGTGATCTCGCTGTCGGAGGACAGGCCGAGGGACGCCGCGAGGGCGTCGAACTTGCCGCCCAGGGTGAGGGTGGCCGAGGTCGCCACGACGGTGCGCTCGGCGTACAGCTCCTCGCCCAGCAGCTCGGCTACCGACAGCGGCGCGACGACGAGCAGCCGGGAGCGGCCGTCGCCCTCGCACCAGCGCACGTCCTGGTGGCCGCCGGCCAGGCAGCGCTGCGCGGTGGTGGCGGCCTCGTTGATCAGGCTCTTCAGCTGGGTCTTGCCCATGTAGTTGGTGTCGTCGGGTTTCGGGTTGCCGAGGGACGCGGCGGCGTCGCTGCACGCGCCGTCCACAAGGGTGAGTGCCTCGACCAGGGCGGTGGGCAGCTCGGTGAGGCGGGTGCCCGGGCACTGGTCGACGGCGGCGCCCAGCGCCTCGGCGGCGTCGGCGAAGCGCCCGATCAGGTCCTTGGGGACGAGGCCGGCGGCGCGCCGCGCGAGCCGGTCCACACTGGAGGCCGACAGCTCGGCGCGGGCGGCCGACGTGGTGCGGTCGGCCAGCTCGTGGGCCTCGTCCACGATCAGCAGCTGGTGCTCGGGCAGCACGCTGCGGTTGTGGTTGATGTCGATGGACAGCAGGGTGTGGTTGGTGATCACCAGGTCGGCCGCCCGTGCGCGCTCGCGGGCCCGCTCGGCGAAACACTCTCCGCCCCAACGGCAGTTGGCCGCGCCCACGCAGTCGCGGGCCGATGTGGACATTTGGCGCCAGGCGGTCTCGGTGACGCCGGGGTCGAGGTCGTCGCGGTCGCCCGAGTCGGTCTCGGAGGCCCATTCGGCCAGCCGCTTCATGTCGCGGCCCAGCCGGGAGCGGGGACCGGCGGCGGACGCCTCGACGTCGGAGTCGCTGAACAGCGTGTCCTCGGCCTCGGCGTCGGCGCCGAGCTTGGCGGCGCACAGGTAGTGGTGGCGTCCCTTGAAGACGGCGAAGGTGGGGCGGCGTCCCAGCACCGGCTCCACGGCGTCGGCCAGCCGGGGCAGGTCGGTGGAGATGAGCTGGGACTGCAGCGCCAGGGTCGCGGTGGAGATCACCACGGGGGACGGGGCCAGCAGCGCCGCACACAGATACGCCAGGGACTTTCCGGTTCCGGTTCCCGCCTGCACCAACAGGTGCGATCCGGACTCGATGGACTCGGCGATGGCGGTGGCCATCCGCTGCTGGCCGGGCCGGATCTCCCCGGCCGGCACCGCCGCGACGCACGCGTCCAGAAGTTGATCCACCGTCGCTTTGCTCACGTGGCGACGTTACCGGTTGCCTCGTCGGGTGGTCGGGCAGCCTCTTCGGCCTGCCGCGCGTGGGCGCGCAGCGATTTCACCCCGGTGTTGATCACCGCCACCAGCGGAACCGCGATCAGCGCGCCGATCGGACCGGCCAGCACGACACCGGCGCCGACCGCCAGCACCACGGCCAACGGGTGGATGCTCACAGCGCGGCCCATCAACAACGGTTGCAGCACATGGCCTTCCAGCTGCTGCACCAGCAGCACCACGGCCAGCACCAGGAGCGCGGTCACCCAGTCGTTGCCGACCAGCGCCACCAGGACGGCCACGGCCCCCGAAACGGTGGCGCCGATGATCGGGATGAACGCGCCCAGGAAGACCAGCGCGGCCAGGGGAATCGCGAGGTCGACCTTGAGGATCTCCAGGCCGATGCCGATGCCGATGGCGTCGATGAACGCCACCACGATGGTGGCCCGCACGAAGGCGACCAGGGACCGCCAGGCCGCGAATCCGGCGTTGAGCAGGGGTTCGTGGGACTGCTCGGGCAGCATCCGCACGATGAACGTCCAGATGCCGCGCCCGTCCCGCATGAAGAAGAAGGTGGTGAACAGGGTGAGGAACATGCCGGTGAGGGTGCTGAACACCACGCCGATGCCCTCCACGGCGCTGCCGGCCAGGTCGCTCTGGTTCTGCTGCACCCACTTGTTCAGTCCGGTGCGGATCTCGCGGAAGAAGCTGTTGATCTCGGCCTGTTCCAGGTGCAGCGGCCCGTGTTTCGCCCAGTCCTGGATCTTGCCGAGGCCCTGTTCGACGCTGGTGACCAGGTTGTTGATGTCGGCGATGAACTGGTTGACCACCCAGGTCAGCACGCCCGCCACCACGGCGATGCCCGCGACCAGCACCAGCGTCACGGCCAGGGACCGCGGGATGTGCCACCTGGCCAGCAGGGCCGACAGCGGTTGGAAGATCGCCGACATCAGCAGGGCGATCAGCACCGGGATCACCACGAAGGACACCATGTTGGCGAGATACAGGACGCCGACGACGGCCGCGGCGATCACCAGGGCGCGCCAGGACCAGCCCGCGGCGACCTTGATGCCGTTCGGGACGCCGTCGGAGACGGGGGGGACCGGTTCGGGCTCGGGCTCCGGTTCGGGCTCGCCGTCGTCGTGCTCGTCGAGCTCCTCGAGGTCCTCGGGCTCCTCGTTGCGGTGCTTGGCCTGCTCGTAACGCTCCACATAGGGGTTGGCGCGCAAACGCGCCCACCATTGGCGGGCACGACCGAGGCGTCCCGATCCGGCCATGGGCGCCTCCTTGTTCGGCGTGAGCGGGGTGCGACGTCCACCGTACCGACCGCGTGCCCCCAACGCAGGTATGGTGTGGCCCGTGACCGCATACGACACCGAGACCGGCCTGCCGGTCCGTCTCCTCCACGACCGCATCCTGGTGCGGGCCGACAGGGGCGACGGCGAGCGCCGCTCGGCCGCGGGCATCGTCATCCCCGCCACCGCCTCGGTGGGTCACCGCCTGGCGTGGGCGACCGCCGTGGCGGTCGGGCCCCTGGTGCGGGGCGTCAAGGTGGACGATCGGGTGCTGTTCGACCCGGACGATCGATCCGAAGTGGAGCTTCACGGGCGGGAGTACGTGCTGCTGCGCGAGCGCGACGTGCACGCCGTGGCGGCGCAGCGGGTGGACGACAACAACACGGGGTTGTACTTGTAGCCGTGGACATCGGGGTTGTCGGGCTGGGGCTGATCGGGGGATCGGTGCTTCGCACCTGCGCGGTCGCCGGCCACCGGGTGCGAGGCCACGACGCGGAAGCATCCACAAGAGACGAAGCGCGGTCGGCGGGCTTCGACGTCGCCGACGACGCGGGCGCGTTGCGGGACGCCGACGTGCTGTTCCTGGCGGTCCCCCTGGCGCGCTTGGGCTCCGCGCTGGACGGCCTGGAGGGCTTCGGCGGCCTGCTGACGGACGTGACCTCGGTGAAGGGCCGGGTCGCCGAGCTGGTGGCCCGGCGCTGCCCGCGGGTGCGGTTCGTCGGCGGGCATCCCATGGCGGGCAAGGAGAGCAACGGCTTCGCCGCGTCCACCGACGCCCTGTTCGACGGCTGCTCGTGGGTGCTGACCATCGACGAGTCCACCGCGCTGGACGACTGGTTGGCGCTGGCGGCAACGGTTTGCGGGCTCGGCGCCCGCGTCGTGCCCACCACGTCGGCGGCCCACGACGCGGCGGTGGCCCGCGTCTCGCACGTCCCCCACCTGAGCGCCGCCGCCCTCGCCCTGGCCGCCGACGACCCGCTGGCGCTGAGTCTGGCCGCGGGGTCGTTCCGCGATGGCACCCGGGTGGCCGCCAGCGACCCGCAACTGGTGGCGGCCATGTGTTCGGGCAACACCGCGGCCGTGCGCGAGGCCCTGGACGCGGTGATCGCGAGCCTGGAGCGGGCGCGGGACGCGCTGCCGTCGGGGATCGCCGAGTGGGCGCGGCCCGCCAGCCGGATCCGCCGGGCGTGGCCGCCCGAGGCGGGCGAGCCGACGCGGATCGCGGCGCGTCGGGAAGATCTCCTGCGGTGGGGCAACGCGGGCGGATGGGTGACGTCGATCGCCCGCGACGGTTCGATAATGGCCGGGCAACCCCGGCGGATCATGCCGTAAGGTGC
>NZ_DASQPW010000085.1:0-4685 GCF_035643755.1 Stackebrandtia sp.
TCGGGCTGCCCGCCGCCGAGCCCCGCGCGATGGGCGGCGGCAGCGCGCAGGTGTTCCCTCCCCACGTCGTGTCGCCGCTGGACGGCCTGCGGGCGGCGCTGGGCGACGGCGTCGAGCTGGACTTCGTGCCCGCCCTGGACGCCCGCACCAAGCTGCCGCCGATGCGCGACGACGCCGAGCTCCACGTCGAGGTGAGCGACGCCTCCGGCGCGGTGCGGCATCGCGAGGCCGTGGCGGACGCGATGATCAACTGGATGGGCGAGTACCCCGGCGGCGCCGATCTCGGCGACATCGCTCAGGTGAGGCTGTCGGGGACGTTCACCCCGAGGGTCGCCGGGCGCCATGAGTTCGCGGTGGCCGGCATCGGCGCCTTCGAGTTCGCGGTGGACGGCGCGGCGCTGTTCAACGGCATGCTGCGTCCGGAGTCCGAGGAGGTCGTGACGGCGTTCGTCGACCCGCCCGAGCACCGGGTGGTGGTGGACCTGGCCGCCGACGTGCCGATCGAGGTGTCGGTGACGCGCACGGTGCCCGACGACTCCGGCATCTCGCGGACCCTGCTGTCCCGGATGATCAGCTTCCGGATCGGCCACGCCGACCCGATTCCCGACGTCGACACCGGCATCGAGCAGGCCGTCGAGGCCGCGGCCGCCGCCGACGTCGCGATCGTCGCCGTGGCCACCACCGAGGCGGTGGAGAGCGAGGGCTTCGACCGCACCAGCCTGCGGCTGCCCGGCCGCCAGGACGAGCTGGTGGCGCGGGTCGCCGCCGCCAACCCGAACACTGTCGCGGTGGTGTCGGCGGGCTCGCCGGTCGAGATGCCCTGGGCCGCCGAGGTTCCGGCGATCCTGCTGACCTGGTTCGGCGGCCAGGAGCTCGGCGCCGCGCTGGCCGACGTGCTCACCGGGACCCACGAACCGGGCGGGCGGCTGCCCACCACGTGGCCCAAGACCCTGGCCGACGCCCCGGTGTCTAACGTGGATCCCAGCGGCGGCGAGCTGCGCTACGACGAGGGGATCTTCATCGGCTACCGCGCCTGGCGGCGCGGCGAGACCGAGCCGGCCTTCTGGTTCGGGCACGGCCTGGGCTACACCGACTGGACCTACGGCGAGGCGTCCTTCGAGGCCGACGGCGCGGACGAGCGGCTGGGCGGCGTGTCGGTCACCGTCACCAACTCCGGCGACCGGGGCGGCCGCGAGGTGGTGCAGGTGTACCTGGCGTCGGAGTCCGACGAGGACGATCGCCCGGAGCGCTGGCTGGCGGGCTTCACCTCGGTGAGCGCCGCCGCCGCGGAGTCCGCCACGGCGACCGTGTCGATTCCCCGTCGCGCCGTTCAGGTCTGGGACCCTCGGTCCCACTCCTGGCACACCCGCGCGGGCCGGTACACCCTCCAGATCGGACATTCCGTCGCCGATATCCGGGTGTCCGTGCCGATCACCGTCGCGTAGTTCCGTGACGGAGGACGCCGACGACCGTGCGGCCGGCGTCCCCCGTCACGATCCCTCCCTCAGGTAACGATTCCTCCCCGGAAGGCCTCCGCCACGGCGTGCGCGCGGTCGCGGGCGCCGAGCTTGCGAAACAGCCTCCGGGCGTGGGTCTTGATGGTGTCTTCGGAGACGAAGAGGTCGCGGCCGATCTCCGCGTTGCTCTTTCCCTCGCTCATCCCCCGTAGGACTTGCATTTCCCGCTGCGTCAGGCCGACCGGGCCGCTGCGCTGACCCGGTACCCGCCGGACGCAGCCGTTGATGCGCGGGCAGATGAGCATGATGGCCTGGGTCAACGCGACCACCAGATCCTCACCCTCTTCTCCCCCGCCGCGCACGACGCCCCGCGCGCCGGCGGCGACGGTCATCGCCGCCACCCTCGGATCGATGGCGCCGACCATGACGACGCCGGTTCCCGGTTGCCGGGCCAGCACGTTGCGGGTGAACTGCACCGGATCGGGCTTCGCCAGGCCGACATCGACCAGGACGACATCCACCAGGGTGGTGGTCATCCGCGCGTGGACCTCTTCGGTGGTCAGCACCGTACGCACCGTCTGTGCCATGCCCATGCGGGTGGCGCTGGCGGTGATACGCTGAGCCGCCTCCGGGGTCTTGACACAGACCAGAACGGTTTTCACGTGACCTCACCTTTCACTCCGTTTGAGGGGTTCCCTCAGTCGTGAGAGTGATCACCGATCGGGGTATGACGTGGTTATGCAGATAGTTTTCGCAGAATGCGAGTGACGGCGCTACTACGTTGCGTGAGGCGCGGGGCGTTTTCGCAGATGACAAGCGGCGTGGGTGTCACCCGAAACGGTGACACCCACGCCGAAAATTCGTGAACTTTTTTTGCGTCTTCTAGAACCCCGGGCCGTGCTGGTGCGCGTGGCCGTGCCCGTGGCTGTGGCCGTGACCGGCCTCTTCGTCCGCGTTCTCCGGCTTGTCCACGATCAGGACATCGGTGGTCAGGGTGAGGCCCGCGATGCTCACCGCGTTGTTCACGGCGTTGCGGGTGACCTTGACCGGGTCCAGGATGCCCTCGGCGACCAGGTCGCCGTAGGAGTCGGACAGCGCGTTGTACCCGTGGCCCCACGAGGCGGTCGCCACGTTGTGGACCACGACGTCGCCCAGGGCGCCGGCGTTGCTGGCGATGCGGTGCAGCGGCGCCGACAGCGCCTTCTCCACGATCCGCACGCCGACCGCCGAATCCTCGTCGACGTCCACCTTGGCCAGCACCTCGCGGATGCCCACCAGGGCGGCACCGCCACCGGGAACGACGCCCTCCTCGAGGGCGGCGCGGGTGGCCGACACCGCGTCCTCGATGCGGTGCTTGCGCTCCTTCAGCTCGACCTCGGTGGCCGCGCCGACCTTGATGACGGCGACGCCGCCGGACAGCTTGGCCAGCCGCTCCTCGAGCTTTTCGCGGTCCCAGCTGGAGTCGGTGTCCTCCGCCTGCTTGCGGATCTGCGCGACCCGCTGCTCGACGGCGGACTTGTCACCGAAACCATCCACAATGGTGGTGGTGTCCTTGGTGATGACGATGCGGCGGGCGCCGCCCAGGTCGGCCAGGCCGACCTGGTCCAGCTTGAGGCCGATCTCGTCGCTGACCAGCTGGCCGCCGGTGAGGGTCGCGATGTCCTCCAGGATCGCCTTGCGGCGGTCGCCGAAGGCCGGCGCCTTCACGGCGGCGACGTGGAGCGTCTTGCGGACCGCGTTGACCACCAGGGTCGCCAGGGCCTGGCCCTCGACGTCCTCGGCGATGATCAGCAGCGGCTTGGACGACTGCTGCACCACCTCCAGCACCGGCAGCAGCTCCTCGATCGCGGAGATCTTGGAGTTGGTGATCAGGATGTGCGCGTCCTCCAGGACGGCCTCCTGCTCCTCGCTGTCGGTGACGAAGTGCGGGGAGATGAAGCCCTTGTCGAACTGCATCCCCTCGGTGACCTCCAGCTCGGTGGCCAGCGTGGAGCCCTCCTCGACGGTGATGACGCCGTCGGAGCCCACGGTCTGGAACGCCTCGGCGATCAGCTCGCCGATGGTGGCGTCCTGCGCCGAGATGGTGGCCACCTTCGCGATGGAGTCCTTGTCGGACACCGGGGTGGCGCGCTCCAGCAGGGCGTCGTTGATCGCCTTGGCGGCGGCGTCCATGCCGCGCTTCAGCGACACGGGACTGGCGCCCGCGGCCACGTTGCGCAGACCCTGGTGGACCAGGGCCTGCGCCAGCACCGTCGCGGTGGTGGTGCCGTCCCCGGCCACGTCGTTGGTCTTGGTGGCGACCTCCTTGACGAGCTGGGCACCCAGGTTGGCGTAGGGGTCGTCCAGCTCGATCTCCTTGGCGATGGTGACGCCGTCGTTGGTGATCGTCGGTGCGCCGAACTGCTTGTCAAGGACGACGTTGCGGCCCTTGGGCCCCAGGGTCACCTTGACGGTGTCGGCGAGGTGGTCGACGCCGTGCTCCAGATTGGAGCGGGCCTCGTCGGAGAAGCTCAGGATCTTCGGCATGCTTGTACCTCCTCAAGAGACAGCCCGCGGCATGAAGACGGTGCCGCAGGCGCTGACGAAGACGGTTACTTCTCGATGACGGCCAGGACGTCGCGAGCCGACAGGACCAGGTAGTCCTCGCCGGAGTACTTCACCTCGGTGCCGCCGTACTTCGAGTACAGGACGACGTCGCCGACCTTGACGTCGATCGGGACGCGGTTACCCTTGTCGTCGACCCGGCCCGGTCCGACGGCCAGGACGGTGCCCTCCTGGGGCTTCTCCTTGGCGGTGTCGGGAATCACGATGCCCGAAGCAGTGGTGGTCTCGGCCTCGTTGGTCTGGACCACGATGCGGTCCTCGAGCGGCTTGATGGCCACTTTGGTCGCGGTGCCCATGTGGAGCTCCCCTTTACGTTCGTGAACTGCTGAATTGGTGGGCCGAAGCGGGTCGATCCCGGCGTCGCGGGAAGGCGAGTCCGACCCCCGGCCCGTCGCCCAAATTAGCACCCTCCCCCCGAGAGTGCCAACGCCCCCAACCCCATTGGCACTCTCCTCACCCGAGTGCCAGTTCGGGCGGCCTTCACCGCCCCGTTCCCCGCCGCCGACAATGGGCCCATGGATCTCGCCGCGCTGCGCACCGCCGAGGCAGCCGCCCTCATGGAACGCGCCACCGAGCTGCTGGCCGCCGACCCCGCCCGCGCCGCGGTGGCGCTGCGCCGCCACA
>NZ_DASQPW010000086.1:0-22152 GCF_035643755.1 Stackebrandtia sp.
GGCGAAGGTGTCCAGCGCCAGATCGCCGTCGACGGCGGGCCGCCCGGCCCCGTCGCCCAGCAGGGCACGGCGCCGCGAGTCGGCGGCGCGCGCCCGCCGGCGGGCGCTCTTGATGATCTCGTCACTGTTGGCCCGGCGCGCGGCGCTGCCCGCTCCGTTCCGGCGCTGAGAAGAGTTCCTGGCCGTACTCATCGCTCATCCTCCCCATGGGAATGCGTTTCCTGGTCGTTCCCGTGTGTCTCAAGTCGTCGCGCGGCCCGCAGCTTCGCCGACGCCGCGCGGGGGTTGCCCGCGATCTCGCGATCCGAGGGCGGCTGCGCCCCCTTGGTCAGCCACGTGAACGTCGGCTCGGTGCCGGGCACGTCCATGGGCAGTCCCGCCGGGGCGGTCGACACGGTGCGCTCGGCGATCGCGCGCTTCACGATGCGGTCCTCAAGGGAGTGATAGGACAGCACCACGATGCGACCGTTCGGACGCAACAGGTCCATCGCGCGGGGCAGCGCCTCGCGCAGCACATCCAGCTCGGCGTTGACCTCGATGCGCAGCGCCTGGAAGGAGCGCTTGGAGGGGTTGCCGCCGCGCCGCCGGGTGGCCGCGGGGACCGCGTCGCGCACCAGGTCGGCCAGCTGGCGGCTGGACGTGATCGGGGCGCGCTTTCGGGCCGCCACAATGGACTTCGCGATCCGGGGCGCGAACCGCTCCTCGCCGTACAACCGAAGGATGCGGGCGAGCTCGCGCTCGGTGTAGGTGTTGACCACCTCTTCCGCGGTGATCCCCACGCTCTGGTCCATGCGCATGTCCAGGGGGGCGTCCTGCGCGTACGCGAAGCCGCGCGTCGCCTGGTCCAGCTGCATCGAGGACACGCCCAGATCGAACAGGGCGCCGTCGATGCCGTCGAGGCCCCGATCGGCCAGCACGGTGTGGATGTCGTCGTACACGGCGTGCACGGCGATGAAGCGCTGTCCGAAGTGGGCCAGGCGGTGCCCGGCGAGCTCCAGCGCGTCGGGGTCGCGGTCGATGCCGATCATCGTGAGGTCGGGGTGGGCGCGCAGCAGCGCCTCGGAGTGTCCCCCGGCCCCCAGCGTGGCGTCGACGCACACGGCGTCGGGACGGTCCAGACTCGGCGCCAGCAGCTGACACACGCGGTCGCGAAAGACCGGGACGTGAGCCCGTTCCTCCCCGAACTGCGTCATCATCATGGTCCGACCCCTTGTGTCCTCCACCGCCATATCCCCTGGACCCCAACCGCCTGTCACATACCTGGCACCGGGGAAGGAATGTCAGGTGCGCGGCGGGCGGGTGGAGACCGGACGATACGGCGGATTGCGCGTGCGTTGTCTTACAGACCTGCTGGTAGCTCCCCCTCCTCGATGTCGGCGAAGGCCTCCTCGCTGTCGGAGAGATAGGTCTGCCAGCTGTCGGCGTCCCAGATCTCGACCCGGCTGGACGCCCCGATGACCACCAGTTCCCGATCCAACCCGGCGTATTCGCGCAGATGCGCCGGGATGGTCACCCGGCCCTGCTTGTCGGGAATCTCGTCGTGGGCGCTGGCGAAGAACACCCTGTTATAGGCCCTGGCGGCCTTGTTGGTCATCGGTGCCTTGTGGAGCTCGTCGGCGATGCGATTGAACTCCGGCATGCAGAACACGTAGAGGCAGCGTTCCTGACCCTTCGTGATCACCAAGCCTCCAGCCAACTCGTCGCGAAACTTCGCCGGAAGGATCAACCGTCCCTTGTCGTCCAGACGCGGAGTGTGGGTGCCGAGAAACATCGGCCTCACGCTCCCCCCGGACCGACCCACGTGACGCGGGTTCAAGGTGTGGCTGTGGCGCCGGTTGGCCCCACCAGTGCGCTCCACCCTACTCCACTTTCCTCCACCACGAGGGAGGAATTGGCGGAGGCATCCGGCTACCTAGCGGAATACGCGCAGGTCAGCGGCGGTGGAGCCGAGTGGAGGGCCGGGCGGAAAATGATCTTGGCAACGCCGCGCCACCTCGGTCAGCGTTTGGTCAGCGCCCGGTCCGCGCCCCGGGCTTCGATGGGGTCACTCGCTTTCACTCGAACGGAGGACGACATGTCAGCCACTGTGGAGACCGGCGCGCGCGGATCGTCGGTGCCGACCATTCCGATGCGCCGCAGCCACCCCCTCGATCCGCCCGACGACATGGCGCGGCTGCGGGCCACCGCGCCGGTGAGCCCGCTGCGGTTCACCGACGGCTCGGTGGGCTGGCTGGTGACGGGGTACGCCGCGGCCCGCCGGCTGTTGGCCGACACCAGGTTGAGTTCGCGGATGGACCTGCGCCGCACGACGGTCCGTCCCTCGGACGGGGACGATCCCCCGGCCGATCCGGGCATGTTCATCTTCCAGGACCCGCCCGACCACACCCGCTACCGCCGCCTGCTCACCGGGCAGTTCACGGTGCGGCGGATGCGGTCGTTGGAGGGTCGGGTCGCGCGGATCGTGGCCGAAACGCTGGACGCCATGGAGGAGGCGGGTTCGCCCGCGGACCTGGTGAGCGGTTTCGCCCAGCCCATAGGGTCGACGGTGATCTGCGAGCTGCTCGGGGTTCCCGTGACCGACGCCGACTTCTTCCGCGGCTGGACCACCGAGCTGTTTCGCGTCGACACCGGCGAGCAGCAGTTGATCGCGGCGGCGGAGAAGATCGAGGACTACCTGGCGGATCTGGTGCGCGCCAAGCATTCTCACCTGGGCGACGACATCCTGTCTGGGCTGATCGCCAACGCGGGCCTCGGTGACGCCGAGGTCGCCGCCATGGCGATGCTGCTGCTGACCGCCGGTCACGACACCACGGCGAACATGTTGGGGCTGGGCGCCTTCGCGCTGCTGCGCCACCCCGGGCAGCTTCGGCGGCTGCGCGCCGATGCGTCGCTGGTCGACAACGCCGTGGAGGAGCTGCTGCGGTACCTGTCGATCGCGCAGTACGACGTCGCCAACCGTTGCGCCCTGGCCGACGTCGAGGTGGAGGGCACGCTGATCCGCGCGGGCCAGCCCGTGGCGATCGCCCTCAACGCCGCCAACCGCGACCCCGCCAAGTTCGACGGCCCCGACGTCCTCGACATCACCCGCGCGACCGCGGGCCATCTGGCCTTCGGCCACGGCGTCCACCAGTGCCTGGGCCAACAGCTGGCCCGCATCGAGCTGCGCATCGGCTTCGCCGCCCTGCTGCGGCGCTTCGGCGGCCTGCGCTTGGACGTCGACGCCTCCGAGGTGCTGATGCGCGAGGGCAGCACCATCTACGGCGTCGTCAGCCTCCCCGTGTCCTGGTGAGGCGGCTCAACGACGGGTCGCGGTGAGCCTCCAAAAGGGAAGCCTGGCGCGGCCCCGCTCGTCGACGGGCAGATCGGGTGTCGCGGCGACCTTCATGAAGGCGGCGAATTCGGCGGCGGTGTAGCCGCCGGTGTATTCGGCCGGGTCGAGATCCTCGATGATCCACTGGGGATTGACGGCGTCCCACAGCTCGTCGCGGCCGATCAGCTCCTGGCCGGCGAACAGCTGCGGGCCGGTGTCGGCGAAGCAGAAGAGGTGGAGGCGGGCGTCGGGCCGGGTGACGCGGTGCAGGGCCTCCATGTAGGCGGGGCGTTGGTCGCGGGACAGGCAGTGGAAGAGCGCGCTGTCCACGACGGTGGCGAATCGGCCGTCGTAGCCGGTGAGCCTCGTGGCGTCGGCCACGGCGAACTCCAGCCTGCCGTCGGCGTCGCCGTGGCGGTCGCGGCAGCGCTGTACCGCGGCGGGCGCGAAGTCGACGCCCGTGACGCGATAGCCGCGTTCGGCGAGGAACGCGGCGTTGTCGCCGAGCCCGCACCCGACGTCCAGCACCGGCCCGTCGATCAGCCCCGACGCCTCCAGCTCGACCAGCATGGGCTGCGGCCCGTCGATCTGCCAGGGCAGCCGGTCCGGGGCGGTCCCCAGTGGCCCGTCCCCGCGGTAGAAGGCGTCGAATTCGGCCTCGGCTCGAGCGAATTCGGTCCGTTCGTTGTCTTGTGTCACTTGGCTTCTCCTCGTCTCGAGGTGCGGCTTCAGCGATATTTCAACGGTCGTTGAATATCCTAGCAACCGCGAGGCGACTTGTTCGGCGGCGTGGCGACCAACACCCAAATCCCCTGCTGTGCCCGTGTGACAGACTTTCCCGACGGCACAGCGTTTTGCGTGCGACCCCCAACCGAGACGAAGGGTGCGGAATATGACCAACCTGCCACCGCGCGCCCGTTTCGCCACCGCGATGTTGCGCACCGCCGCGACCCTGTCGCGGATGAGCGGACGCGGCGACGGCTCCGTGATCGGCGGCAAGGTGGGCCTCACCATCGAGCCCCGGTTGCTGACGCTGTTGGCGGCCGGACGGCAGGTGGCGTTGATCTCCGGCACCAACGGCAAGACCACCACCACGCGGTTCACCGCCGCCGCCCTGGAGGCGACCGGGCCGGTGGCCACCAACTCCTTCGGCGCCAACATGCCCACCGGGCACACCACCGCGCTGGCCAAGGCCCGCGGCGCCGTCAACTGCGTCCTCGAGGTCGACGAGCACTACCTGCCGAGGCTGATGGCCGAGGCCACGCCCCGGGTGATCGCGCTGCTCAACCTCTCGCGCGACCAGCTCGACCGCGCCATGGAGGTGTCGGGGCTGGCCGCCAAGTGGCGCGAGGCCCTGTCGGCCGCGCCCGACGTGCCGCTCATCGCCAACGCCGACGACCCCTGGGTCACCTGGGCCGCCGGCGCCAGCAAGCACGTCACCTGGGTGGCCGGCGGGCAGCGCTGGCAGGAGGACTCCTGGGTGTGCCCCCAGTGCGGCAAACACCTGGAGCGCTACGGCGAGTTCTGGCGCTGCTCGGCCTGCGGCCTCACCCGCCCGACCCCGGACTGGACCATCGACGGCGACACCGTGCTCACTCCGGACGGCTCGCGGGTCGGCCTGGATCTGCGGCTGCCCGGCCAGGTGAACCGGGCCAACGCCGCGGTCGCCCTGGCCGTCGCCGACGCCTTCGACATCGCCCCCGAGATCGCCGCGCCCCGGCTCACCCAGGTGAAGTCGGTGGCGGGGCGCTACGCGGTGGTGCGCCGCGACGGGCGCCGCATCCGCCTGCTGCTGTCGAAGAACCCCGCCGGCTGGCTGGAGGCCTTCGACATGCTGGAGCCGCGCTGCCCGGTGGTGCTGGCGCTCAACGCCCGCGAGGTCGACGGCTACGACACCTCGTGGATCTACGACGTGGACTACTCGCCGGTGCAGGGCCGCCAGGTGATCGCCATCGGCGACCGCCGCATGGACCTGGCGGTGCGCCTCCAGGTCAACGGCATCGACTTCACGGTGGTCGACGACATCGACGCCGCGATCAGGGCGCTGCCCCCCGGCGATGTGGAGGTCATCGCCAACTACACCGCGTTCCAAGACATCCGAGCGGAGTTCGACCGTGTCAACTAGCATGCTTCGTCTGGTGTGGATCTACCCCGATCTGCTGTCCACCTATGGGGACCGGGGCAACCTGCTGATCCTGGCGCACCGCGCCGAATCCCGCCGCATCCTCACCGAGTCCATCATGGTGCGAAGCGACCGGCCGATTCCGCGCGAGGCGGACATCTACCTGATCGGCGGCGGCGAGGACGGCCCGCAGTCCTTGGCGGCCAACAAGATGATCGCCGACGGCGCGGTGGCCGAGGCCGCGAGCCTGGGCAAGGTGATCTTCGCGGTGTGCGCGGGCTACCAGATCCTCGGGGAGTCCTTCGTCGCCAGCGGCGAGCGCTGCGGCGGGCTGGGCCTGTTGGACATGCGCTCCGATCGCGGCGAGACCCGGGCGGTGGGAGAACTGTCCGGAAAGGTCGATCCCCGGCTCAACCTGCCCGAGCTCACCGGTTTCGAGAACCACGGCGGGCGCACCCACCTGGGTCCCGAGTCCAGCCCGCTGGCGTCGGTGGAGCACGGCATCGGCAACGACGGCGCCGGCGAGGGCGCCTGGCGCGACAAGATCGTCGGCACCTATCTGCACGGCCCCGCCCTGGCGCGCAACCCCGCGCTGGCCGACCTGTTGCTGGCCTGGTCGATCGGGCGTCAGCCGTCCGAACTACCCGTGCTGGACGACGCCTGGGCGGGCAAATTGCGTGGCGAACGCCTCGCCGCCCTCCCATCGACCTAAGAGGACTCGCCGCCGCGCGGGGGTGGCGAAAATCCAGGTTCGAGAGGATGATGTCCGCATGGACGATGAATCGAGCGAACCTGGATCTTACGAGTACGCCCCGCTGCGCCTGCCGACGGATCTTGACACTCTGTCCGCGCAGGCGCGGCTGTCGATCGCGGCCGAGTACGGTGGTTGGGAGCTGGCCAAGGTGCGTCGCTACGCCGACGGCACCCGCCAGGTCACGCTGCGGCGCAAGCTGAGCAATCGACTGTTGCCGCGGCTGTCGTTCTGACACGCGGCATCGGGGTGTCCAACCGGGCGGGTTGGATCAAATATCGGCTCCACGGCGTTGCCGGTGTCAGGATTGAGAAAATCCGTTCGTCGACACCGCGCAGGAGGCCGCAGTGCTGTCACGCTGGATCGCCGCCATCGGCGTCGCCATCGTCCTCGTCATCCCTGCCAGTGCCCCCGCCGTCTCGGCACCCAGCGCGCCCTCGTCCATGGCCGCGCTGGGGGACTCGCTGACCCGGGGTTTCAACGCCTGCGGCTGGCTCTTCGACTGCGAGCCGCGCTCCTGGAGCACCGGCGACAACCCCGAGGTGAACTCGCACTACTGGCGCATCCTGGCCCAAAACCCCGCCATCGAGGGCAACGCCTTCAACGACGCCCAGACCGGATCGAAGTCCGACCGGCTGCCCGGCCAGGCGGCCAAGGCGGTGCGACAGCATGTCGAGTACGTCACGATCCTGATCGGCGGCAATGACGCGTGCTCCTACAGCGCCAAGGCGATGACCAGCCCGAAGCAGTTTCGCGCCAATGTGGACAAGGCTCTGGAGACGCTGCATACGGGTCTGCCCAAGGCCGACGTCTTCATCGCCAGCGTCCCGGACGTGGTGCGGCTGTGGGATCTCGGGCACGGCAACTCCATCGCGCGCAAGGTATGGGACACCACGGGCATCTGCCGCAGCGTGCTGACCCGCCCCACCGGGATGACCAAGGCCGATGTGGAGCGCCGCGACATGGTGGGCGAGCGCGTCGACGACTACAACACCCAGCTGGCCGCGGCGTGCGAGGATTACGGCCCGCGCTGCAAGTACGACGGGGGCGCGCTGCACGACTACCGGTTCTCGTTCGGGCAGATCTCGCGATGGGACTACTTCCACCTCAACGTCAAGGGTCAGGCGGCGATCGCGGACCTGACGTACCGGGCGGGCTTCGACTGGTGAGTGCGGCGGATCACGATGACCGCCCCACCCGACGTCGGTGAACGCTGGTAGGAATGATCCATGTCTACCAACGACGCCGCTGTCGCGCATCCGTCCGCCGTCGACGAGGTCGTCGAGCTGTGCCGGGACCTGATTCGCATCGACACCACCAACACCGGTGACACCACGACGTCCGCGGGCGAGCGCTCGGCCGCCGAGTACGTGGCGGCGAAGCTGGCCGAGGTCGGCCTGGAGCCGAAGATCTACGAGAGCGCGCCGGGGCGCGCCAGTGTCGTGGCCCGCTACGAGGGCGCCGATCCGTCGCGTCCGGCGCTGTTGCTGCACGGGCACCTGGACGTGGTTCCCGCCGACGCCAGCGAGTGGACGGTGCACCCGTTCTCCGGCGAGGTGAGGGACGACTACCTGTGGGGCCGGGGCGCGGTGGACATGAAGGACTTCGACGCGATGCTGCTGGCGGTGGTGCGGCAGTGGAAGCGCGAGGGGCGGGTGCCGCCGCGGGACTTCGTGCTGATGTTCCTGGCCGACGAGGAGGCCGCGGGCGGCTACGGCGCGCACTTCCTGGTGGACGAGCACCGCGAGGTGTTCGACGGGGTCACCGAGGCGGTCGGCGAGGTCGGCGGTTTCTCGGTGTCGATCAACAACGACCTGCGGCTGTACATGATCGAGACCGCCGAGAAGGGCCTGGATTGGCTGCGGCTCAAGGTGAGCGGCCGTCCGGGTCACGGGTCGATGATCCACGACGACAACGCGGTGACCCTGTTGTCGGAGGCGGTGGCGCGGGTGGGGCGGCACCGGTTCCCGGTGGAGCTCACCCCGACCGTGCGGGCGTTCCTGTCGGAGGTGTCGGAGGTGCTGGGCATCGAGATCGACCTGGACAGTCCCGAAAGCGCCATCGCCAAGCTGGGTCCGATCGCGCGGATCGTCGGCGCGACCATTCGGCACACGGCGAACCCGACGCGGCTGGAGGCTGGGTACAAGGAGAACGTGATCCCGGGCAAGGCCTCGGCGGTGATCGACTGCCGTCCCCTGCCGGGTCGCACCGAGGAGTTCCTGGAGCAGCTGCGCGCCGTCATCGGCCCGGACGTGGACATCGAGCACATTCACCAGCAGCCCGGCCTGGAAACCACATTCGACGGTCCACTGGTGGACGCGATGGCGCAATCCTTGCGGCACTTCGACCCCGGGGCGCGGCCGGTGCCGTACATGCTGTCGGGCGGGACGGATGCGAAGGCATTTGCACGCCTCGATATTCGTGGGTTTGGTTTCGCTCCTTTGAAACTGCCCGCCGATTTGGACTTCGCCGCGTTGTTCCACGGTATCGACGAGCGAGTTCCCGTTGATGGACTACGGTTCGGGGTACGCGTTTTGGATCGTTTCCTGTCACAGACCTAATGGGGGTTGGAAAAGCCCATGCCGGACGACCTGACCGCGGCGCTCGAGGCCGTGATCGCCGCCGCCCGTGAACATCTGGCGAAGGTCCGCGCCGCCGACGGGCGGGTGGACGACGAGTCGGTGTGGCGCGCCTACGTGTCGCTCAACAACTCGGCCTGCGTGTACGACGAGATCATGCGCACCCGCTACGACGAGGTGACGCCCTTCGACCTGGAGCCCCTGGAGGCCGAGGAGGGCGAGGCTGAGTGGGCGGGAACCGAGGTGGTGGACGAGGCGGTGGAACCCGACGCCGAGCCCACCCTGGTCTCGGTGCGACAGCGCCGCGACTACGTGGTGCCCAGCGCCGTGGCGCTGCAGCGCGCCGCCGAGCGGGCCCGCGACGAGGTGCCCGACCCCGAGGGCGACGACCAGCCCGTGCGGGGCATCGGCGACGCCGTCCTGGAGCTGTTGCATTCGGGGGACGGAACCCTGCGCAGCCTGGAGATCCCCGAGCTGACGCCGATGGACGGCATCGTGGTGATCAACGAGGTGGGCAGCGGTCTCGACGTCACGGCCACCTCCGAGGGAGGCGAGGACGTGGCGTTCGCCGTGGACGCGGGCGATCCCGTGATCGGGCGGCTCGACGAACGGTCCTTTCAGGACGACCACCGCAAGGGCGGCGACGACGACCGCGAAGAGGGCTGAGCCGCTACCTGGCGACCTCGTCGAGTTCGGGGAGACGGATCTGATCGGCGCGGGCGTAGGCCATGTTCACCGTCGCGTCGGTGATGATCAGGTACGGCACGATCAGCGGGGGCGGGAAGTCGGGCGTGAACACCACAGGGATCAGCCCGAACAGCAGGCCCGCCATGCGTTGCACGTAGAGCCGAACGTCCCCCGTCAGGACCGCCTCGGTGGGTTTGTTGATGACGTGCAGTTGCTGTGACACGCCCGGGATCTCGGAGTGTTGGTCCACCTTGGCCAGCTGGAGCTTGTCCATCGTGAACTCCAGGGCGCGCTTGGAGCCCTTGGCGGTGGGGACGTCCACGACGCCGTTGTAGGCGAGGCCCGTCTGGGTCATCTTGATGGACTCCAGCACCCACGTGTGGCTGGCGACCGTGGGGAGATCGGCGGCGTGGGACGCGGTGGAGCCCTTGTGTTTCAGGCAGGCGGCCAGCGCCGTGGCGGCGTGCTCGGCGGCCTTGGTGCCGAGCTTCGGCATGGTGGTGGGCAGCTGCTTCTTATCGCAGTCGGCGGGGATGTCGGGCTTGGACGGCTTATCGGGTTTGTCGGGTGTGGACGGCGAATCGGTGGGGCCGCTGGGGCTCGGCGAGGAGCCGTCGGAGCTCGAGGGCCAAGGCCACGGCCAGGGCCAGTCGGCGGTCGTGGCGGGGTCGGCCGATGCCCGTGGCACGGCGACGAACGCGGACAACAGCAGCAGGGACAACACGACGACGAGGCCGCGGTGTCGGGGGGTTCGTGGCGCGGCGGGGCGGCGCGGGGGTCGTGCGGGGCGGATCGTGACGTTGGCGTTGGGGGGCGTGTCGTCGGCGGTTTGGGTGCTACTCCCCCCCGACGGCTGAACACCATGCTCAGCGCCTCCTTCGTTGTCAGCGGTCGCGTCGGTGGGGCCCGCGGCGGCGTCGGTGGCGGGCTCCGACAGCCGCGACGCCTCGTCGACTGGTTCGGACTCGGCCGTGTCGGTGGGGCCCGCGGCGTCGGTGGCGGGCTCGGACGGCCGCGACGCCTCGTCGACAGGTTCGGACACGGCCGTGGTGTCGGGATCCCTTGGCTCCCAGGCGAAGATCATCGCGCCGCCCACGACCATGAGCAACAGTCCGATGAAGAAGCCGCCCAGATTGGACACCACAAAGGACGCAAGGCCGAGCACCACGATGACGATCCCCAGCAGCGAGCGCAGGTCGAGTCGGACCCAGCTGAAGACGCTCAGGATCACCACCAGGACGCTGATCAGCACCGAGCCGATGCCCGCCAGTCCCCGCAGCATCATGACCTGCAGGGGCGCGTACGACAGGGCGAAGATCTCGATCGCGCCGAGGATCGCCAGCGCCCCGCCCCACGCGGGGCGGGTGCGGCGCCAGCGGCGGAAGCGTTGTCGCCCACGGCGTAGGCGGCCCAGCGCCGTCGGCCAGTCGTCGGCGACGGGGGTTTCGTCGTTCATGAGCGGGTCCTTCGCGTGGGGTCTACCAGCATTCGTGCTTTCCCGCCTTGATGGTCAGGCTCAGGCCGTGGAGGGCGAAGGTGCCCGCGGTGGTGGCCCAGTTGCGGCCCTTGACGTGCTTGATGACGATGGTCTTGGACTGCTGGCCGAAGGCTCCCGATTCGCCCTGGTGGCCCGATACCCGGTCCAGGCCGCCCGCGTCGCGGCCGATCTCGATGTCGGTGAAGGTGGCGTCGCCCTTCAGGTCGTCGGTGTCGAGGACCAGGTTGGTGGCCTCGATCGGCTTGTCCCTGCCCGCCGAGATCCGAATCGTGTAGGTCCCCATGGGGGTGTCGTAGACCGCGGACTGGCAGAGGTTGTAGATCTTCGCCTTGGCGATGCCCGCGGGTGCGACGGGATGGCCGTGATCGTCACCGTCCACGTCGATCGATCCATATTGGGCGAACCCGGTGCCCACCAGCTTGTCGGCGGTGATCTTGAAGGAGTGGGCGGAGACGGCGAAGCTGGTGGCCATGGCGCCGTTGGCCGTGGCCACCAGCATTCCCGCGCCCAGCGCCAGCGCGGGCACCGCCAGCATGGCGAACCTGCGCCACCGCGTGTGTCCCGAAGCATCGGAGTGTGTGGACATGACTGTCGTGTCCTCTCTCAAGCCGCGCGGGGGATTCACGGCGGAGGTCCCGCCGGGTAGCGCGGACGATGTCACTGAGATTTTTTATCCGTTACCGTCGGTAACAGATACTCTAGGAAACATGAGTCAGGGTGGGTTTGTCAAGACCGATGCGCGCGAAGCCGACGGAAGGTCCACCCGATGGCAGGCGCACCGCCAGGCCCGCCGCGACGAGATCGTCCAGGCCGCCGTGCGCGCGATTCACAAGCGCGGCAGCACCATCAGCATGAACGACATCGCCGCCGAGGCAAGGGTCTCCAAGCCCGTCCTCTATAGACACTTCGCCGACCAGGCCGACCTCTACCACGCCGTCGGCCAGCACGCCGCCCGCTGGCTGGTGGCCTGGCTGACCCAGCACCTGGAGCCCGGCGCCGAGCCCACCGACATGATCGCCACCGTGATCGACGCCTACCTGGGCGCGGTGGAGACCGAGCCCCACCTGTACCGCTTCGTGATCCGCTACGCCTTCGCCGACGAGTCGTCCCCGCACGCCGTGGAGGGATTCCGCGACATCGTGGTGCGCGCCGTGGAGGAGGTGCTGCGCACCCGGCTCGAGGCGCGCGGCGGCGACACCTCCGCGTGCCGCCCCTGGGCGCACGGCGTGGTCGGTCTCGTGCAGTCGGTGGGCGAATGGTGGCTGGACCAGCCCGGCGCCACCACCCGACAACAGCTCACCGCTCAGCTCAGCGCGCTGATCTGGAATGGACTGTCGCAGGCGTTGCCTTAGGGAAAACCGCCCCAAGGCGGGCGGTTCGGCACTGTAAACCTTAAGGACTGGTTGTGACGCCAACGCGCCAGACCGGTTGCGGCGTCTACTTTATGACGCTGATCGCCGCGACCAGAAAGGCACGCATGAGCCACTCCCCGCCGTCCCCGTCCGACCCCACCCGGCACGGTGTCGAAGACGACGACAGCGAACCCGCCGCGGACACCACGCCGTTGGGGCGCGCCCGCGTCAGATCGGTCGCGTCGCGGGTGGCGCGCCGGATGAAGGCCAACCGCCGCAAGAAGACCCGCCGCAAGCGCCGGCTCGTGGCGCTGGCGGCCATCGTGTCCATTCTGGTGGGTCTGGTGGGCGTGGGAGGTTCGATCTTCTTCGCCAACGTCGCGCTACCGGAGGACCTGGACGCCAAGCTGGCCCAAAACTCCACTGTCTACTATTCGGACGGCAAGACCGTCATGGGAAACCTGGGCACCCAAAAGCGCACCTCGGTGAAGCTGTCGCAGATTCCCGAGCACCTGCAGTGGGCCGTCATCTCCGCCGAGGACCAGGGCTTCTACCACCACACCGGCGTGGACTTCTGGGGCGTGATGCGGGCGCTGTGGAACAACGTGACCGGCGGCGACACGCAGGGGGCGTCCACGCTCACCCAGCAGTACGTCGGCCAGGTCGCCGACATCCGCGGCGACGGCAGCTATCTGCGCAAGGCCCGCGAGGCCGTCATGGCGATGAAGATGGAGGAACGCTTCGGCAAGAAGTCGATCCTCAATCACTACCTGAATCTGGTCTACTTCGGACGGGGCGCCTACGGGGTGCAGGCCGCCGCGCACGCGTTCTTCGGCAAGTCGGTGGAGAAGCTGAACGTGTCGGAGTCCGCGCTGCTGGCGGCGCAGATCCGGGCCCCCAACGGCTCCTACGACCCCGGCGACCCGCTGGGCAAGCGCAACGCCCACGGCAAGCACACGCCGCAGGGCCGGTGGTCCTATGTGCTGGATCAGATGGTCAAGACGGGAAAGCTGACCAGCCAGCACCGCGAGGAACTCACGAAGCTCCCCGACACGGTCGACCCCAACTCGCTGACCGGCTCCGGCGCCGACAAGCCGACGGGATTCGTCACCAGCGGCCTGGTGCTGGAGGAGCTGCACCAGCGCGGCATCAAGACCGAGTCGGTGCTGCGCGGCGGTTACCACATCACCACCACGATCAACCACGACCTGGAGGACAAGACGGTGTCGGCCGTCGCGATCGCCACCAAGAAGAAAAAGGACGCCGGCATCGCCGTGGTGGAACCGGGAACCGGCAAGATCCTCGCGTACTACGGCGGGCCGAAGGCCACCGGCGCCGACCAGGCCTCCGCCGCCGTGCCGCATCCCGCCGGGACCACGTTCAACGCCGTGACGGCGCTGGCGGCCGTGGGACACGGCGCCACCACCGCGACCGAGCTCGACGGCAGGTCCCCGCTGAAGGTGAAGGGGCGCGCCGAACCCGTGGAGAACACCGGCGGGGTCAGCAAGTCGCACGTCATGCTGGCCGACGCGGTGATCAAGAAGCTCGACACCCCGATGTATCGGCTCGCCGACAAGATCGGCCCGGACAAGGTCGCCGCGACGGCCCGGGACCTCGGGGTCACGCAGCTTCGCGAGCCCTATACGGGCAAGGGCAGTCCGAAGACCCTGTCCACCGACGACGCGAAGGCGGGTTGGACGCCCGATGTCGGTATCGGTTCGTACGGCATGTCGGTGACCGACTCGGCGAACACGTACGCCACCATCGCCGATGTGGGCAAGCGCGCCACGCCGCACGTGATCGCCAAGGTCACGAACGCCTCGGGCGAGACTGTGTACAGTCCAAAATCGTCGTCCAAGCGCACGGTCGACCAGGCCGACGCCGCCAGCGTCGGATCGCTCCTGGCCCACGCCCCCGACGCCGATCTGGTCGACCACGGAACACCCATGATGATGCCCATGACCTACCTCAACGCGTCCCCCACCTGGTACTGCGGCGCCACCTCGCAATGGTCGATGTCGGTGTGGTCGGGCGACGGCAAGCACGAGGGCGACGGCAGTTCGCCGAAGAACACCACCGCGCAGCGCGTGTGGGAGGAGATATCCCCCCTGGCGTACCAGTTGTTCCCCGAGGACAATCCCAAGGCCCCGGACGACGGTGGTGTCACCCACGAGGGCCCCTCCTCGAGCCGCGGGCCCCGTTAGCCGGAGGCCAGGCGCGCCAAGCGATCCACCTCGGCGGCGAGTTCGGCCGGGCGCTCCAGCGGAATGGTGTGCCCGGCCCCCGGATAGATCAGCAGCCGGGCGCCGGGCACGCCGGAGGCCAGGCGCTTGGCGTGCCCCAGCGGGGTGAGGCGGTCGCGGGTGCCCGCCAGCACCCGCACCGGCACCGCGCTCAGGGCCCCCAGGGCCCGGTACCGGCGGTGGCGCATCAGCTCGGGCCAGAAGTCGCGTTGGGTGTCGGGGCGGGTGGTGGCGATCAGGCGGCGGCCCAGCTTCAGGTCGGCCCGCGGCACCTTCCCTCCGAACAGGACACGGCGGGCGATCGCGGTGTCCATCAGGCGCGCTCCGCGCGGTGCGCCGCCGCGTCGGGATCGGCGGGCGAACAGGTACGGCAGATAGCGGCGCTTCAGGAACCGATCGGCCAGACCCACCAGTCCCGCGCGGACGGCGTCGAGGTCGCCCGCCGAGGTGTTGACGAAGACCACCCCCGCCACGCGCCCGGCGAACAGCTCGGGCGAGCGTTCCGCCAGGGCCATGATCGCCATGCCCCCCATGGAATGCCCGACCAGGACGGCGGGGGTGCGCGGGCACAGCTCGTCCAGGACCAGGCGGATGTCGTCGCCGAGATCGGCGATGCCGTTGCCTCCCGAGGCGGCGGGCGTCGAGCGGCCGTGCCCCCGCAGGTCGGGGCGCAGCACCCGGGCTCGGCTGCCGCGCTCGGCCAGCGCGGCGGGTTGGGCGCGGTAGATCTCGGAGGTGAGGCACCAGCCGTGCAGGTAGATCACGGCGACGTCGGCGTCGGGCGGGCCGGAGTCGGCGACGTGCAGCCGGGCGCCGTCGGCGGTGTCGATCGTGAGATGCCGATCGTTCATGTCGCGGGCCGCCTATCGGGTGAGGATGAACGCGCTGGGGTCGGGGGTCTTGGTGCGGCGGCGGTACGTGAAGGTGTGGCCGGGCCACAGGGTGCGGTTGACGCCGTCGGGGTCGACGTACCAGCTGCGGCATCCGCCCACGCTCCACATCGCCGTGGACAGTCGCTTTTGGATGTCGCGGTTGTAGCCGGCCTCGGCGTCGGCGCGCACCTCGATGTGCTTGGCGCCGTACCGTTCCAGCATGCGCAGCGCGGCGAGGATGTAGCGGGTCTGGGATTCGGCGATGAACACCATCGAGTTGTGTCCCAGCCCGGTGTTGGGGCCGAGCATGCAGAACAGGTTGGGGAAGCCGGGGACCATGCTGCCGAGGTGCGCGTGGGGTCCCGGCGTCCAGGCTTCGGTGATGGAGACGCCGTCGCGGCCGTACAGGGGCAGGCCCGCGAACGCCGTGGTGACATGGAATCCGGTACCGAAGACGATGGCGTCGGCGCGGTGGGCGGCGCCGTCGTCGGTGACGATGCCGCGCGGGGTGACCTCGGCCAACGAATGGGTGACGACGTCCACATTGTCACGTCCCAGCGCGGGATAGTAGTCGTTGGACAGCAGGATGCGCTTGCAGCCGATCCGGAAGTCGGGGGTGAGGGCGCGGGCGAGCTCACCGTCGCCGACGCCGCGGCGGATGTGGCGGCGGGCCAGGCCCTCCAGGGCCTTGATCAGCCGCGGGTGTCGCATCCCGAGGAGGCGGGATTCGTTGCGCCAGTAGATGGCGTAGCGGTAGAGGCGCTGCAGGGCGGGCACGCGCCGCAGCAGGCGCTGTTCGCGCTCGGAGATGCGGCGTTCGGAGCGCGGCAGCACCCACGGCGGGGTGCGTTGCACCAGGGTGAGGCGCTCGACGAGCGGCGCGATGCGGGGCACGAACTGGATGGCGCTGGCGCCCGTGCCGATCACGGCGACCCGCTTGCCGCGCAGATCGACGTCGTGGTTCCACTGCGAGGAGTGGAAGGCGGGCCCGCAGAAGGTGTCGAGGCCGGGCACGTCGGGCAGGCGGGGCACGTGCAGCGGGCCCATGCCGAGGACCAGGACGCCGGCGGTGATGGTCGCGCCGTCGGCGGTGTCGATGGTCCACAGTGCGGTGTCGGAATCGAAGCGGGCGCCGGCGAATCGGGTGCCGAAGCGGATGCGCGGCAGGAGGTCGTGGCGGTCGGCGCAGTCGCGCAGGTAGTTCTGGATCTCGGCGTGGCCCGAGTAGGAGCGCGTCCACCGCGGGTTGGGAGCGAAGGAGTAGGAGTAGAGGTGGGATTGGACGTCGCAGGCGCAGCCCGGGTAGGTGTTCTCGCGCCAGGTACCGCCGAGGTCGTCGGCCTTCTCCAGGATCGCGAAGTCGTCGATGCCCGCGCGGCGCAGGCCGATCGCCACCGCCAGCCCGGAAAAGCCCGCGCCGACGATGAGGACGCGGACGTCGGGTGAGGCAGCCATCGTGACTCCCGGTGTCGAATCCATCAACCTTACTGGTGGGTAAGGTATCGCGAATTCGCTTGCGGCGCAAGACGGCTGCCCCACATGCCGCTAGCTGGCGGCCGCGGACCGCTCCGCGACCTTGGCCCGCACCTCGTCGCGGTGCCGCCGCAGCCAGGCGTCGAACGTCAACAGGCCGGGGTGGATGGCGCGCAGCCGCTCGATGTCGACCTGAGGCATGAACTTGTTCATGGTTTCCAGGGCGCGCGCGGTGTCGGGACTGGCCTTGCGGATCTCGTCCAGCGGCACCTGGACGTACGGGACCCGGCCGCCCGCGGCCCGACCGATCGCGGCGGCGATCTCGGGCTGCACCAACGAATCCCCCGCCAGTTCGTAGGCCTGTCCACGGTGCCTGTCGGGGTCGGCGAACGCCAGCGCCGCGAACGCGCCGATGTCCTCGGTGGCGATCAGGGGCTCGTTCATGTCGGGAGACAGCGGCGTGACCAGGGCCCCGTCGCGCAGTCCCCGATGCGAACCCAGGTAGTTCTGCATGAACGAGACGGGGCGCAGGATCGTCGCCGAGATTCCCGAGTCGCGGATGTGCCTCTCGACCTCGGCCTTGTTGGCGATCAACGGAAGCACCGACTCCAGCTCGGGCGCCCCCACGCCGACGGACGACGAGTACACCAGGTGGCCCGCGCCCGCCCGAAGCGCGGCGTCGACGACATTGACGCCGCCGCGGACCTCGTGGCGGCGATCGTCGGCGTACTCGCTGCCGTCGAAGGTCCCCGGGTGCACGCTGTAGACGCCCCAGGCACCCGCGAAGGCGGCGTCCAGCGACGCCCGATCGTCCAGGTCCGCCGACACCACCTCGGCGCCCGCCGCGGCCAGGCGCTTCGCCGCCTCCCCTCGCGGGCTTCGGGTCACCGCCCGCACCCGCCAGCCGTCCCGCGACAACGCCTCGGCCACCGCGCCGCCCTGCTGCCCCGTGGCCCCGAGGACGGCGACAACTTTATCCACTGTGTTCATACTCGCTCCATTCCGAGAGGTCGGGCCGCCCTCGGCTACAATCGGAGGGTCGGACCCGCTTACCAAAACGGAACGCTACACCCGCTTACCGCTCATCGCCAAGGAGGAACGCGTGACCGCCACCACTCCCCGCGCCGACGCCCAGCGCAACCGCGCCAAGGTGCTGGCCGCCGCCGAGGAGCTGTTCGCCACCAGGGGCCTGGCGGTCCCCCTCGACGAGATCGCCCGCTGCGCGGGGGTCGGCGCGGGCACCGTGTATCGCCACTTCCCCACCAAGGACGCCCTGCTCGAGGCGGTGATGACCGCTCGCATCGTCCAACTGGCCGCCGACGCCCAGGCCGCCCTCACCGTCGCCGACCCCGTCGCGGCCTTCTTCGACTTCCTGGTCCACACCATGGAAAGGGCCCGCCTCAACACCGCGCTGTGCGACGCCATCCGCCGCGACGACGACTGGCGCACCATCGGCAACCCCGACCTGCGCTGCCGCTTCCAAGACGCCATGGCCCAGCTCCTCGCCCGCGCCCAGGACGCGGGCGCGGTGCGCACCGACATCACCATCGCCGAGGTGACGGCGCTGGTGCCCGGCTACGTGGCCATGGCCGGCTTCGCCCCGAACGCCCGCGTCAAGGAACTGCTCCTGGACGCCCTGCGTCCCCGCGTCGTGCCGTCACGAAACAGCGTTACGTTTCATAACGGTGAGACGGATCGGCCTTCTGACAGTCACGAAACCCCCCGCTGCGTCGAATGCGGGACGGCGTTGCGGGAGGCGTCCACGGGTCGTCCCGCGAAGTACTGCGGCCCAGCATGTCGGCAAAAGGCACACCGCAGACGAGCGACCACGGCCGCGGACGGCCGACAGCACGTTTCGTGACGCCTCACCACGTCGGCGACGGCAGGGGCGCGTCCCCCGTCAGATCGAGCGCCAGGTCGGTCCACACCTCGCGTCGGGCGCGCCACAGGCCCGCGAACCGTCGAATCCGCCGAACGATGTAACGGTGCCGCTCGGCGGTGGGCCGCCAACCTCTCTGGCACAGCGTCGTCAACACGTACTCCAACATCGCCTGCGGCTCCACCAGGACATGCCGCATGTTGAACACCAGCAGCTTCCACCCCGCGGCCCCGATCGCGGCGCGCCTCCTGGCGTCCTGCCCCGCGAAGGCCGCCCCCGCGTGAAACCACTGCCCGTCGTACTCGATCCCCAGGCGAAACTCCCGATACCCGAGATCCACTTTGAACGTTTCCGATCCCGATCTCACCGCCACCTGCGTCGACGGCCGCGGCAGCCCCACCTCCTGGATCATGCACCGCACCCACGTCTCCATCGTCGACTCGGCCCCCGCGTCGGCCACCTCCACGACGGTGCGCGCCCGTCGCCTGCCCGTCCGCTCGACGAACCACGCCAACTCCTCGCGGCCGAGGCCCACCCGCAGGAACTTGTCCACCGCGGCAACGGCATCCAGCCACGGCAGGTGGTGCGCACAGTCGGCGGCGGTGCGCACGGGCGTGGTCGTTCGGATGCCGTGCCACGTCTGAATGTGACTCGGCGGGATCTTCCAGCGGTACACGTAGGAGCCAGGGATGCACGGGTCGCTGATGCCTCGTGCCACCACGATCTCCACGCCGTAGTCGCGGCCGCGTCTGCACGGCGGCGTCGCGTCCACGCCATGGATGCGCGCGGCGGTTCGCATCACGGTCACCACACCCGAGGAGCGCAGCGTGTCGAGGGAGCTTCCGAAGTCCGACATGGGACCACGATGCGGAAGTCGTAGCCGATTCGCTACGCAATTTCAGCTGGGGTTCAGGTGCGGCTGCGAATAACTCCCTCGGCCGCGGCCGATTCGTGGGGGCCGTCATCGGAAATGGTCGAGAATGCGCTCGCGACAGGTTGGCGCGCGGTCTCCTGACGGTCGGTGCGGCTGGGGCACAGGCGCTTGTTCGATGTCGGAACGGCCCTGTCGACCGCGGCCGCGTCGTGCGAGGCCGTCACCACGGAGTACTCGGACACCTGATCGGTAGACGGCAGGGGCGCCAGCAATCATCGGCCGCCGCTGGCCGTGTGCCAATGCCAGACAATGTCTTCGACCATGATCGCAACGCGGCAAGTCGCCACCACGGAACAAACACGGACACTGGGCCGACGACAGAAACACGGGCAACCAGCGGGAACTGGTGCCCGTATGCCGCGCGCCACAGAAGCCCCTCGAACACGGACGCCTCGAGCGAAGTCGTCATAACGGGGCGGACGGGAATACCGCGGGGATGACAAGGGCGCGGGAAACTAGCGGGCGCTACGGCCTGCACGCCAGGGACAGACGCATCCCTCGACCACAAACACAACACGGTAAGTCGCCACCACACGGACATTGGGCCGACGACAGGAACACGGGAGCATGCGGGCAGTACAGCCTGCGTACGTACTGAGTGGACGACAGGAACGCAGGCAACCAGCGGTCGCTACGGCCTGCACGCCACGGACCCACGCATCCCTCGACTACAAACAAGCACGGTACGTCGCCGCCATGGCAAAGACGTGCCACTGGGCTGGTGGCGGGAACAAGGGGAGCCAGAAGGCGCTGCCGCCCGCATGCTGCCACCGCATAAACCTCTCGACATCGGCCGCATCGCGCGAAGCCGCCGCCACACAACAGTCGGACCTGCCGAGCAGACGACAGGCACACCAACAACCAGCGAGCACCGCCGTCCACGTGCCAACCCACTACATACCCCCGAGCGCGCTCACATCCCGCGAGGCCGTCACGACACAACAGTCGGACCTGCCGAGCAGACGACAGGAACGTAGGTAGGCAACGGCTGCTGCCGTCCCGTACGCCAGCACACACCTCTGCGCGAAGCCGCCGCCACGGAACCGACGGGCCTGCCGAGCAGACGGCAGGAACGCAAGCAGCCAGCGCAGATTGCCGCCCCGTACGACAGCGCCACACAAACGCCTTGGGCGCCCACGCCGCGCGAGACCGTCACCACGGGACAGTCAGGGACCTGGTGAGCCGACGGCAGGAACTCAGGCAGCCAGCGGGCGGTGCAGGGCGCGTTTGTCTACGAGCGCGGGGGTCGCTTGGTGCGGCGGGTGGGTTGGGCGGTGGCGGGGTCTTCGGGCCAGGGGTGTTTGGGGTAGCGGCCGCGCAGGTCGGATCGGACGTGGCGATAGCCGTTGTGCCAGAAGGATTCCAGGTCGCTGGTGACGGCGGCGGGGCGGCCGGCGGGTGACAGGAGGCGCAGGACCAGGGGGATGCGGCCGTTGGCGATGGAGGGGGTCGTGGTGGCGCCGAAGAACTCCTGGAGTTTGGCTTCGAGGGCGGGGGCGTGGGGGTCGGAGTAGTCGACACGGTATTTCGAGCCGCTGGGGACGGGGACGCGTTCGGGGGCGAGGCGGTCGAAGTCCGTGGCGTGTTGCCAGGGGATCAGGCGGCGCAGGGCCGAGGCGATGTTGATGCGGGCCAGGTCGGCGCGGCCGCGGGCCTTGGACAGCTCGGGTTCGAGCCACTGGTGCGCGTTGGCGATCAAGTTGGTGTCGTCGACTTCGGGCCAGGGGTCGCCGAAGGTGGTGCGGCAGAAGGCGAGGCGTTGGCGAACGGCATCGGCGTCGCGGCCGAACCGCAAGAGCCGCAGGCCCTCCGAGCGAAGACCGTCCACCAGTGCCTTGTTGAGTTCCTCGGGGGCGGCGCGGATCGGACGCTCCGTCAGCACGATGGCGCCAAGCCGCTCGACCTCGCGCGCCACCACATCGTTGGAGCGCCAGGCGATCTCGCGTTCGTGGGTGAGGAGGGTGGCGGCGGTCTCCCGCGCGATCGCGGCGTCGCCGACGGCCGCCAGCCTGACGCGGGCGCTGGCGCGTCCAGGTTGGCGGTCGGCGCTGGCGATCGCCAACCACTCCATGTTCGACAGTGGCGACGACTCGCCCAGCTGGGCGGCGGTGCCCCCCGCCATCAGGTATTCGTGTCTCGCCCCCGACCGCAGCCGTGCCAGGCGTTCGGGGAACGCCAGGGCCACAACGTATGCGGCCGCCAGGTCGTCGGGCAGGCGCGGGCCGCCCCGCGAGGTCGCGGCCTGGCGGGCATCGGGGGGCTCGGCCGCGGTGGCGGACTGCTGGAAGCGGCGGACCTCGGTGGACCAGGCACGGTCATGGGTGGAGCGCAGGCGGCGGAGTTCGGCGCCCAGGTCGTCGGTGGCGGGGGCGGCGTCGCGCGACAAAAGCGCCACGATCTCGGCGGCGCGGCGGGGGCCGACGGCGGGGGCGCCGTCGAGGAGTGCGCGGGC
>NZ_DASQPW010000087.1:0-3277 GCF_035643755.1 Stackebrandtia sp.
CCCCCACGAATGGAGCGCCTTCTCCGGCCTCATCCACCGCGACCTCACCGCCGCCGTCCACCGCTACATCAACGACCGACGACCCCTCACCACACCGTCACCGACAAATCCGGATCACCCATAGCCACATCCAACGGATACATCGGACGCTCCACACCCGAATGACCCAACCGCGCGATGTCCTGATCCACCCCACCCGGCGTCAACGCCAACACCCAACCCGCCGCCGCGTCAAACAAATCCGGCACCAAATACCCGATCTTCACCACCGTCACATCCACCCCCGCCGGATCCAAACCCAACTCCAAAAAATCCGACACAAAGTGATACGGCTTGCGCCGCGACGTCACCACCGCGCTCACCCCGCCGCACCGCACCACCGCGATATCGCCGCCCACCGGATCGCCCCGACGCACCGCCGCCACCACCCCCGACAGCCGCACCGACCCGCCCCAACCCAAAAAGCCGCCCACCTCGACATCCACGACCGACCCCACACCGGCCTCCACACACGACGCCACCGCCGCCGGATCCACCACGCTGGCCCAAATCGCCGACGCCTCACCCGAGGCCAACTCCGGCCGCGCCAACAGCCGCCCCAGCATGAACGCCACATCCCCCGAACCACCCGCCGTCGGATTGTCCCCCGAATCCGACACGAAAAACGGCCGCTTCGCCGACCCCAACGCCTCCGCCACCGCCGCGTCCGCATCCATGGCCCGCGTCGAGAAATCAAACTCCCCCCGCGAACGCCACCACTGACCCGCCAGCTGACCCGCCCGCGCCGCGATCACCTCCGGATCCGTGCCCGACACCACCACCGCCGCCCGGCACCGCGGCTCGTCCGCCCACGCGTACCCGATCCAGATCGCCGCGTCGATCACCCCGTCCAGCTCCTCGACCCGCGGCAACAGACCGTACAGGCGCTTGGCCGGGTCGTCGCGCGTGCACGCCTTCTCCCCCGGCAACAGCACCGGCACCGTCACCCACGCCCGCCGCGGACGCACCGCGTTGTCCAGGCACCACACCAGATTCCGCTGCGCCCGCGCCAGGGTCTCCGGGGAGTCCTCGTGCGGCGACATCCGATGCGACGTCAACAGGTCCACATTGTCCACAAGCTGCCGCGAGACGTTCCCGTGCGGGTCCATCGACGCCGACACCAACACCTCGCGCCCCACCACCCGCCGCACCTCGGCGGCCAGCCAACCCTCCGCGTCCACCATTCCATCGACGCTCATCGCACCATGAATATCCAGGTAGACCCCGTCCAGCGGCTCGGCGGCATGGGCCTGTCCCAACCGCGCCAGGAACTCCCCGGCGATGCCATCGAAGAACCCCTTCTCCACCGCCCCACCCGGCAACGCCCGCGCGTGCACCAGCGGCACCCACCGCGCCCCCTCGGGAAGCGACGCGTACCGCCCCAACAGCTCCTCGCCCCGGGTCACCAGAAAATCCGCCTCCCCCGCCCGATGCGGAGAAAACGTCGAAGACTCGATGTGTACGCCACCAACCGCGATTCGCCACTTACGTCCACTCATGGGCGGCAGCCTACGTGCCGCCGCCACCAAGATCAATAGCCCGATGCGGCGCCTCGCGGCGTCGGCGCGAGGGCGTGAGGAGTGCACTCGGGTGACGGCCGAGGTAGGTATGCCTCGAAGTCGATATATCTTGTATAAGCACGGGAAAAGGCGGGATTTCTCACACCGCGGTTTTTTGTGCGTGCGGCGCCCGAATGGGGTGTTTGTCGTGGTGGCGGCTTCGCGATCTTATGCTTATGATCTTGAGGTCTCGGACAAATGTTCGATCATAGTGGAGAGGTATGACAGTGCCCGCGAATCGCGCGTCCCTGCGGGAAGCAGTCGGCGTCCGCTCGGCCTCGGAGCTGGGGCGGGCGGACGCCGCACGGTCCCTCCCCGTGAGCCGAGAGCTCGAAACGCTGCTCCCCCAAGGCATCCGGACCGGCTCCACCCTGCCGATCACGGCCACCGCCTCGTCCGGGGCGACCAGCCTGATGCTGGCGCTGTTGGCCGGGCCCTCCCGCGCCGGGCAGTGGTGCGCGGTGGTGGGCCAACCCCGGCTGCTGCCGGAGGCCGCCGACGAGTCCGGGGTGACGCTGAACCGCCTGGCGCTGATACCCGAGCCCCGGCAGCTGTGGGACGAGGTGGTGGCGGCCCTCATCGAGGGCATCGGCGTGATCGCCTTCCGCCTGGCCGCCGCCGCGCCCCACCGCGTCGCCGTCCGGCTGGCGGCCAAGGCCCGCAGATCCCGGGCGGTGCTGGTGCCCTTCGGGCCCGGCGCCCCGGCCTGGCCGGACACCGGCCTCGGCCTGACCGTCGAGGCCGCCCACTGGCGCGGCCTCGGCACCGGATCCGGCCGGGTCACCTGCTGCGAACTGGACGTGCGGGCCACGGCCGGGCACTCCACCCGCCGGGCCCGCGTCTGCCCGGTCTGCTTCTGCGGGGACCCCGCGTCCCACGCCGCGCCGGCCCCGCCGGTCGCCTCGCTGGACGATTACCGCGCCCGGGTCGCCGGGTGAGCCGTGGCCCGGATCATGGTGCTGCGCTGCCCCGACGCCATCGACGCCCCGGGCTTCGCAGCGGTGACGGAGGCGGTGGAGTCCTTGTCCCCCAAGGTGGAGGTGCTGCGCCCCGGCCTGCTCGCCCTGCCCGCCCGGGGCCTCACCGCCTACACCGGCGGCGAGGAGACCGCCGCCGAGGCCCTGATCGACACCGTGGCCGAGGAATGCGGCGCCGACTGCCTGGTGGGCGTCGCCGACACCGCCTTCGCCGCCTGGCTGGCCTCGATCGACGGCGTCATCGTGGCCGCCGACGCCACCGCCAAGTTCCTGGCCGAACACGGCGTGGCCGCCCTCGGCCGCCCCGACCTGACCGATGTGCTGTACCGGCTGGGAATCGACACCCTGGGCGGCTTCGCCGACCTGCCCCGCGCGGCGGTGGCCGAGCGCTTCGGCGCCGAGGGCGTGTGGTGCCACCGCCTCGCCTCCGGCGAGGAGGCCCGGCCGCTGGCGCCGCGCACCCCGCCCGAGGACCTGAGCGTCCACGCCGACTACGACCCGCCGATCGAGCGGGTCGACGCCGCCGCCTTCGCCGCCCGCACCCTGGCGGCGCGCCTGTCGGCGGCGCTGGCCGGCCACAGCCTGGCCTGCTCCCGGCTCGGGATCGCCACCACCACCGCCGACGGGCGCGTCCGGGAACGCCTCTGGCACGCCTACGGCGCGTTCACCCCCGACCAGGTGGCCCAGCGCATCCGATGGCAA
>NZ_DASQPW010000088.1:0-27077 GCF_035643755.1 Stackebrandtia sp.
CGCGGCCTGCGGCCGTCCGCCGCCGTCGACTTCGCCGCCGCGCCGGGCAAGGGCGTCACCGCCACCGTGGACGGACGGGCGGTTCGCGTGGGCGCCCCCGCCCGCCTGATCGCCGACGACCGCGCCCGCCCCGACCTGGCATCCATTGAGGAGCTCGGCGGCACCTCCGTGGCCGTCCTGGTCGACGGGGAACCGGCGGCGATCCTGGCGATCACCGACCGGGTACGCGACAACGCCGAGGCCACAGTGGAGTCGTTGACCGCCGTCGTCGGCGCGCCGCCGATCATGATGACCGGCGACAACCCCACCGCCGCGAACCGGCTGGCCGAGCGGGTCGGCATCGGCGAGGTCCACGCCGGGCTCCTGCCGCCCGACAAGGTCGCCGCCGTCAGCGACCTACAGGCCCACGGCCACCACGTCACCGTGGTCGGCGACGGCATCAACGACGCCCCCGCCCTGGCCGCCGCCGACGCCGGCATCGCCATGGGCGGCACCGGAAGTGACCTCGCCCTGGCCACCGCCGACGCCGTCGTGGTCCGCGACGACCTCGCCACCATCCCCGCGGCCATCCGACTGTCCCGCCGCGCCCGCAAGGTCGTCATCGCCAACCTCGCCATCGCCGCCGTCATCATCACCGGCCTCGTCGCCTGGGATCTGATCGGCACCCTCCCGCTGCCGCTGGGCGTGGCCGGACACGAAGGCTCGACCGTCCTGGTCGGACTCAACGGGCTGCGGCTGCTGCGCGCCTCGGCGTGGCGGCCCGACGCTTAAGTGCCGCGGGGGTTCCCCGCAGGGCGCGAGGAACCCCCGCGTGTGTCATTTCGCCGGAGCTCCTCGAAGCGCCGGTTGACCGGGCAGCGGCGGCATGGTCAGCGGCAGTGCCGCCAGCCGCATCAGTTCGAGCGTGCTGTCGTCGCCCGCGGTCTTGTTGAGCCGGAGTCGGCCGCAGTCCAGACACCGGTGGATGAGTACCCATCGGCCCTCGCCTCGGACGGTGACCGCAATCGGTTCCATCCCGGCGGTGCATTTGGTGGCCCGGTCCCCCGGGGCGTTCTTGTCGAGGTGGCGGGACCACAGGCAGTTCGGGCAGTGGTTGCGGTGGGCGGTGCCCGGCGCGTCCAGGGAGACGGCTATGCCGCAGTGTCCACACCGGAACGATCGTGCGTATACCAAGTCGTTTGACCTTTCGGAGCAGTGAAACGAGAGCGAATAAGCACAGCTGCCTCCTTTCGGTCACGGCGCGCTCGGCGGCACACCTGGTACGGCGAGCAGACCATGCCGGTCCGCCCGCCGTCAACACCATTTCTCAGGGACGACTTTTCGACGGCGGCGGTTGTCCGCCGCTCGCGGTGTGCGCCTCGCCGGTTCGCTGGGCCTGGGTGACGATCCGCTGCAGGGCCTCGACGTGGGATCGCAGCGCGTCGCGTCCGGCCGGGGTGAGGTTGAGCCAGGTTCGGGGTCGCTTGCCCACGTAGCCCTTCTCGACCTCGACGTACCCCTGCCCGCTCAGGTTGGTGACCTGTTTGGACAGTGCGGAGTCGGACAGCGACACCGCGTCGCGCACCCAGCCGAACTCCGCCCAGTCGGTGGCCGCCAGCAGCGACACTATGGACAGGCGGGTCGGGTCCAACAGCAACGGGTCCACGTCAGAATTGTCCATCGAGAGCGCCGCGTTTGCCGCGGTTGCCGCCGTAGGCCAGCGCGTTCATGCCGTTTTGCAGCGCGCGGCCGAGGAAGATCAGTACGAGCCCCAGCACGGCGCCGACGATGGTGTGCCAGTAGGGCACGCCGATCAGCACCCGCACGCCCAGCAGCGGCGGCAGCGTCGCGATGAGGATCGCCGCGACCAGCACCGCGATCGAACAGGCGGTGAAGCGCCGCGAGATGCCGTCGCGGCGGACGCGGGTGGGCTGCCCCAGGATGGCGGCGCCCCGTCGGGTGCGAAGCAGCAGGCTGTAGACCACGACGAGCACGTCGACGATCAGGACCGGGTATCGCGCGGCCTCCTCGCTGAGGAAGTCGTGGGACGCGAGCATCGCGAAGATCGCCAGGCCGAAGACGACGTCGATCCACCGCGGTCGGCGCGTGGAGTCGATGGCCTGCTTCTTGCGCTCGTCGACGTCGTGCAACGCGCGGGCGGCCTCGCTCGGGGTGGGGTGGTCTTCCATCGCCGTCTCCTCCATATTTTCCTCTTGGCGAAATACTTGCCTAGTAGGAAAGTACCAGACACTTTCCCGATAGGCAAGTACTTGGCCGATGGGACAGAGACTACAAGACCATCCAGCCCAGCACCGGCGTGGACTGCAGCCCGACCAGGACGCACATGAAGATCACCATCACGACGCTCCAGCCGATCACCTTGCGGAAGATGTCGCCCTCGCGGCCCGCCATGCCGACCGCGGCGGCGGCGATCGCGAGGTTTTGTGGGCTGATCATCTTGCCAAGCACGCCGCCGGAGGAGTTGGCGGCGGCCATCAGCGTGGTGTTGAGTCCGGCGCCGGTCGCGGCCTTGACCTGCAGGGCGCCGAACAGGGTGTTGGAGGAGGTGTCGGATCCGGTGACCGCGACGCCGATCCAGCCCAGGATCGGCGACAGGATGGCGAAGGCGGCTCCCGTGGCGGCCAGCAGCGCGCCGAGCGAGCCGGTCTGGCCCGACAGGTTCATCACGTACGCCAGGCCGAGCACCGCCATGACGGTGGCGATCGCCGATCTGAGCTCCACATAGGTCCGTCCGTAGGCCCTGACCGCCGCGGCCGGGGAGACCTTGAGGATGAGCGCGGTGATGACCCCGGCGACGATCAACAGGGTTCCGGCGGCCGGCAGCCACCCGAAGCCGAAGGTCATGAAGCCCGAGGGGGTGCCGTCGGGGTTGGCCACGTTCAGGCCGGGCCAGCCGAAGCTCAGCGTCCAGGGTTTCTCGGCGAGGGCGGCCTTGACCGCGGTGACGTTGGTGACCGCGAAGATCACGATGATCACCAGGTACGGCGCGTACGCCTTGACCACGTGCGAGCGGGAGTCGCGCGGCGCCTCGGTGGCGGTCTCGCCCTCGGGCGCGGCGGCCACGAGGGCCTCACTGGGCTGCCACACCCGCAGCAGCCCGACCACGAAGGCGGTGGCCACCAGGGACGCCACGATGTCGGCCAGCTGGACGGAGATGTAGTTGGCCGCGACGAACTGCGTGGCGCCGAACGCCACTCCACAGATCAACGCGACCGGCCAGGTCTGCTTGAGGCCGCGGCGGCCGTCGACGACCACGACCAGGATCAACGGCACCACGACCGCCAGGACGGGGGTCTGGCGACCGACCATCGCCCCGAGCGTGTCGGAGCCGATGCCGGAGGTCTTTTCCAGCCCGGCGATGGGCGCGGCCATCGCCCCGAACGCCACCGGCGCGGTGTTGGCGATCAGCGCCACCGCCGCCGACTTGATCGGCTTGAAGCCCACGGCCATCAACATCACCACGGTGATCGCCACCGGGGTACCGAATCCGGCCAGGGCCTCCAGGAGGGCGCCGAAACAAAACGCGATGATGACGGCCTGGACGCGCTGGTCGTCGCTGATGGAACCGAACGAGCGCTTCAGAACCTCGAAGTGGCCGGACGCCACCGTGAGGTTGTAGACCCAGATCGCGTTGACCACGATCCACATGATCGGGAAGAACCCGAACGCCGCGCCCTCGGTGCCCGCGAGCAGGGCCTGGCCGACGGGCATGCCGAACAACACGACCCCGACGACGAGCGCGACGGCCAGCGAGATGAGGCCGGCCTGCCACGCCTTCATGCGCAGGCCGCCGAGGAGCAGGAACAGGGCGATCAGCGGCAGTGCTCCGCACAGCGCGCTCAGGGCGAGGGAATCGCCGACAGGGGTGAGGTCTTGTTGAAACATTACGAACTCCCGGGGGCTGGGTGTCGAATGTGGTCAGACGGGACGGCACCGGTGCGCCTGGGGGGGTCGGGCTGCGCGGGGGTGCGTTCCTTCGTCCAGCATGTCAAGGAAGTAGGAGTGTGTCCAGGATCTCAACCGGGTGTGCAAGGGTGGTGGCGTGATGTCGTCGGACTTCGTGGATCGATTCGTGACCGTTCCCGATCTGCTGCGTGCCTTTGACCGCGTGATCGCGGTGGACGTCGGGTTGTTCCGGGCCGCGGACGGCAAGCACGGGCGCCCGACGCCGTGTCGGGAGTGGAATGTCAGGCAGTTGTTGTGCCACCTGGTTTTCATCAACGAGCGCTACGCCATCGTCGCCGAGCGGGAGGCCACGCCGCCGTTCGAGCAGCCGACGTATCCGGACGTGGGTGCGGCGTTCGCGACGTGGTCGGCGCGGGCGCGCGAGGCGTTTCGGCAGCCGGGGTTTCTGGGCGAGGTGATGCCGACGCCGATCGGCGAGCAGAGCGGTTCGGTGGTGGTGCAGCACGTCCTCAACGAGCTGGTGGCGCACAGCTGGGACCTGGCCCGGGGATTGGGTGAGCCGACCGATCTGGTGCCGGACCTGGCCGAGGCCGCCTTGCGGAGCTGGAAGGTGGCGTTCGCGGAGTTCGGGGAGCCGCCGCGCACGCCATCGGTCATCGACACCGTGAAGCCCGTGCCCGCCAACGCCTCCGCGGCCGACCGACTGGCGGCGTGGCTGGGGCGCGAGGTCTAGGCGGCCGTCGGACCGAGCCGCTCCCAGTGCCCCTCCGAGACGACGTCGACCTCCCCGTCGACCACCCTGATGGCGGTGTCGTCGTCGATCGCGTAACACGGCGACGGCATCCCCTCCGCCCACTTTCGCGCGTCGGCCATGGTGTTCTCGGGCAGGTCGGGGTGGTCCAGGTGGGGGAAGATCGAGAAGTCAACCATGCCAAGGGTTTCGTCGCCCCCGGCCGGCGGGCGCCACACGACGAAGTCGTCGCCGATGCTGGGCGCCATCACCATGCTGCCCGCGCTCATTCCCACGTAGACAGTGTCGGTCAGCGACGGGAGCAGGTCCTTGAGCCCGGACAGGCGCATCCAGTGGTTCAGGTACAGGGCGTCGCCGCCGTACACCAGCAGGACGTCGGCGGAACGCACCGCCGAGACCCACGAATCCTCGCCCATGCTGGGCAGCGCGGTGAGCTCCAGCACCCCCACGGACTTCCAGCCCAGCTCCGTCATCGGGCAGTTGGGTTCGCGGCCGGCGATGGCGCGCCAGGTACGGACGGCGGAGTTGGGGTGGCCGTACATCGCGGTGGGGATGAACAGGGCGTCGCACTCGGCGATCGGCTTGCCCAGCAGGCCGACCAGCGCGTCGCGGATGGCGGCGTTCCTGACGCCCGCCGAGGTGAGAAGCAGCTTCATAACGCCCCATTAGACAGTGCGCCACCGACATAGTCAGGCGCGCGAGCGATATACGGCCAGCGCGACCTGCACCCGGTTCTGGCTTTTCGTCTTGGTGAGGATCCGCGACACGTGGGTCTTCACCGTCGCCTCGCTCATGAACATCTCGGAGGCGATGGTGGCGTTGGACTTCCCGGCCGCGACGGCCTCGGCGACCTCGCGCTCGCGCTCGGTCAGGGACGCCAGGGCGTCGCGGGCGGCCCGGGTGGCGGGGTCGGCGGCGGGGTTGGCGACGCGCTGGACGAGGCGCTGGGTGACCGTGGCGGAGAAGACGGACTCGCCGGCGGCCGCCAGCTGGACGGCTCGGGCGATCTCGGTGGGGGGAATGTCCTTGAGGAGGTACCCGGCGGCGCCGGCGGCCAGGGCGTCGACGATGTAGGTGTCGAGGTGGAAGGTGGTCAGGACCAGGACCGCCGGGGGGTCGGGGAGGCGGCGGAGTTCGCGGGTGGCGGCCACGCCGTCCATGACGGGCATCTGGAGGTCCATCAGGACGACGTCGGGCCGCAGCTCGCGGGTCTGGTCGATGGCCTGGCGGCCGTTTCCGGCCTCGCCGGTGACGACGATGCCGGGGTCGGCGCGCAGCACCATGCGCAGTCCATTGCGGACCATGGGGTCGTCGTCGACGAGCAGGACCGACGTGGAGGTCACGTCCATGGGAGTTCTCCGATGAGTTCGAAGCGCCCGGCCGACGGGCCGTAGCGCAGGGTTCCGCCCGCGAGGTCGGCGCGTTCCTTCAAGCCGATCAGGCCCGCGCCGGCGCCCGGGACGCCGAGCGTGTCGTCGACGATGTCGTTGGCGACGCGCACCCGCAGGGTTCCGTCGGCGACGGCCAGACTCACCACGGCGGTGGTGTCGGGGGCGTGCTTGCGGACATTGGCGAGTCCCTCCTGGACGATGCGGTAGGCGTCGCGGCCCACGCCGGACGGCGCGGCCTCGACGATATCCGGGTCCATGGACAGTTCGACGCGTTGACCGGCCTGCTCGGCGTCGGTGACCAGGTCGCCGATGCGGTCGATGCCGGGCTGCTCGAGCGAGGTGGGCTCGTCGGCGCGCAGGGCGCCGATCGCGAGGCGGAGCTCCTCCAGCGCCTGGCGGGCCGAGCCGTAGATCAGCTCGGCGGTGTCGCGGACGTCGCCGCGGGTGGGGTCGGGGTCGACCATCATGCCGCCCGCGTGCAGCGCCACCAGGGAGATCCGGTGGGTGATGACGTCGTGCATCTCGCGGGCGATGCGGGTGCGTTCGGCTTGGCGCACTTGGGTTTCGCGCAACTGTTGTTCGCGTTCGGCGCGCTCGGCGCGCTCGCGATAGGACAGCAGCAGCGACTCCTGGGCCTGGCGCATGCTGCCCCAGGCGATGACGGCGGCGGCGATGGCGACGTTGACCGTGACGGTCAGGGAGAAGGTGCTGTTGCCGGGGTACAGCAGCCAGAAGCCGCAGCCGGTGGCGAGGTTGACCAGGCCGACGGCCAGCGCCACGGGGAAGCGGCGGTGACGGGCGACCCCGTACAGCGCCACCATGTTGGCCGCTCCCGCGGTGGCGACGATCCCGGCGACCAGGGCCAGGGCGATCGCGATGGGGGTGCGGGCGCGGTCGCGAAACGCCAGCACGGCGCAGGCGGCGGCGCCGCAGCCGACGTCGACCCAGCGCAGCGTGCCGGCGGGCCCCTTCAACAGCACCCCTTGCAACAGGGCGAGGCCGCCGGCGAACGCCAGCAGCGGGACCAGGATCGTGCGGATCAGGGCCGCGGGGTTCCAGCGGTTGGAGGGTTCCGCGGCGGTTTCGGCATTCGGCTGGGTCACGGGATCGAGCGTATGCGCGGGTGGGCGGGCCAGGCGTCACTCTTTCGCATCGCGGCTCGTACAACTTTCGTTGACAGGTACACCAGATTTGGCGATGCGGCGGGGCATGCCGGGCGGCGAATCTGGAGCCATGAACGAGACATACACACCCCGACAGGGGCAGCCCACCAGGTTCCTTCCCCGACTGAGCGCGGGTATCCGCGAGGTCTTCACGCCGACGCTCGGCGAAGGCGCGCCCCTGCGCAACACCATTCTCAAGCTCCGCCAGGCCGTCGCCCTGCTGGGCGTGTTCGCCACGGTCGTCCAGATCGTCGTGTGGCTGATGATCGGCGTCATCGGCGGCGACCTCGACGTTCCGTGGTGGCTGTGGTCGGCGCTGTTCACCGCGCTGGCCGTCGGCGGTTTCACGGTGGCGCACCGCATCGCGCCCGATTCGTCCGACGTGGACGAGAACTGACCCACCCAACCCCTAAAAGAGGAGTACCCCCGTGTCCAGTATCAGCAAATCCGACCGCATTGTCACCGGCCTCAGCGGCCTGTTGGGCGGGCTGTTGTCCGTCGCCATGGTGGGCCTGTACTTCGTGTACGACGGCCCGCCGCCGACCGAGAACGTCTTGGCCCGCAACCTGATCACGGTGACGACGTTCATCGGGTTCCTGATGTTCGGCGCCGGTTTGGCGCGGCTGCTGCGCCAGGTCCACAACGGAGACTCGGGCCTGTCGGGTTCGATCGCCGTCACGTCCCTGCTGACCTATGTGGCCGTCACCCTGGTGTCGGCGTCGCTGGAGACCGGCACGTCCCTGTGGAAGCCGGACGGGTCCATGGACCCCACCGTCGACGGACCGCTGGCCTCCAGCATGGTGCTGTTGCACGGACCGATCGCCCGCGGCCTGGTCGCGGCGTTCCTGATCGCCCTGACCGTCAGCGCCGCCCGCACCGGCCTGCTGTCGCGGTGGGTGATGACCGGCGGCGTCGTGGTGGCGCTGGCGAACCTGGCGCTGGTGCCGTCGCTGTTCTTCGGCATGAACGCCGCCAACTTCTACGCCGCGAACGGCTGGGGCGCGGTGGCCAGCATCGGCGCGATCAACGTCATCTGGTTCGCCATCATCGGCGGCTCGATCCTGGCCCGGCGCGGCAGGACCGCCACCGCCCAGGTCGCCGCCTGAGCGGCTCATCCATCACACCCGCCGGGGTCCGCGAGGGCCCCGGCGGGTGTTTCGCCGTCCGCGGCGAAGTACCCTCCTGACGGTCGGTCAATCACCAGAGGGGATCACCCACGCCATGTGCCAACCCGTTCCATGCGAAACCTGCGGCAAGACCACCTGGAAGGGCTGCGGCGAACACGTCGACGACGTCAAGGCCGCCGTGCCCGCCGATCAGTGGTGCGACGGGCACCAGACGGCGGGCACTCGCTGAGGCGAGCCACCGTCTACTGTCTACTCACCATCTCGGCGATCCAGGTCGGCGCGTACGGCGACGTGCACCCGGGCGGCGTCGGGTAGTCCTTGAGGACGCCCAGCCGCTCGCCGATGCCGACGGCGCGGGCGCGGTGCTCGGCGTGGTCGATGCCGATCTGGGCCAGGCAGTGGTTCATGGCCCATTGCAAGCGATCGGGGGCGTCGGCCAGCTCCGCCTCGATGGTGTCGAGCAGCGCCGCCAGGTCGAGGCCCTCGGGTTTCTTCGCCACCCGCTCGGTCGTCAACGCCCAGCCCGCGCTGGCCACCACGGGGTCGGCGTCGGCGAGCCACGCCAGGCGGAGCTCCCCGGCGTGCGGGCTCTTCTTGACGACGTAGTTGACGAGCCAGTCGTGCGCCTTGGGGGCGCGGGCCTGGCGCAGCATGCGGTCCAGGTCGTGGCGGCCGTACTGTTTCGGGCGGCTGATGAGGACGGCCAGCAGCCGCGCCGCGGTGTCGTCGGTGTCCCACAGTTGGCGGGCCAGCTCGGGCCGGGTCTTCAGCCGCTTCGCGATCGCGCGCAGCTTGGCGAGGTTGACGCCGTGGTCGTCGCCGCGCTTCTCGTTGGCGGCGCGCACCTTGGCGTCGGCGAGCGCGGCCAGCTCGGCCGTCACCTCGGCCAGCGTGGTGTCGGACATGTCGGACCCCCGTCGGAGACGATGCGGTGTGGCCGCGGGTGCCCCGCGACCACACCATGATCGCTCACGTATACGACGTGAACCCGTCCTTGACCTCCTGGACGCTGGGTTTGCGTCCCCGAACTCCCGCGCCTTTGCGGCAGACGAGCCCCCGCGTGTCATCGCGGTGTTATCGCCGCTTCCTAACGTCGGCGGTCAATCGACACACCACGAGAAGGCCGGGACAATGAAGCGATTCACGATCGCCGCGGCGGGCGCGGCACTGGTGCTCGTCGCGGGAGTCTGGTTGCCGCAGGCGATCGGGCACGCCGACGAGCAGACCCCGCGTCGCACCGTCAACGTCGGCAGCTCCGACGAACTCGCCGGCGCGATGTCCGACGCGAAGCCGGGCGACCGCATCGTCGTGGCCGACGGCGACTACGAGATCGACGGCATGTCCGGCAAACACGGCACCGCCGACGAACCGATCACGGTCGTGGCCGAGCATCGCGGCAAGGCGGTGATCAACGAGGGCCAGCTCGAGGTCGAGAAGTCCTCGTACGTCACGTTCGAGGGTCTGAAGTGGACCAACGGCGACACGTTGAAGTTGACGAGCTCGGACCACGTCCGCCTGACCCGCAACGTTTTCCGGCTCACCGAGGAGGAGTCGCTGAAGTGGGTGCTCATCCAGGGCGCCGACAGCCACGACAACCGCATCGATCACAACGATTTCGGCGACAAGCACCAGCTCGGCAACTTCATCACCGTCGACGGAACCGAAACCGAGCAGTCGCAACACGACCGCATCGACCACAACCACTTCCACGACATCGGCCCCCGCGCGGAGAACGAGATGGAGGCGGTTCGGGTCGGGCAGAGCGCGATCTCCAAGTCCAGCGGATTCACCCTCGTCGAGGACAACCTGTTCGAGAACTGCGACGGCGATCCCGAGATCGTGTCGGTGAAGAGCAACGACAATGTCGTGCGCTACAACACCTTCCGCACCTCGCAGGGCGTGCTGAGCCAGCGGCACGGCAATCGCGGCGAGTTCTACGGAAACTTCTTCCTGGGCGACGGCAAGGAGGGGACCGGCGGGATTCGGGTCTACGGCCAGGATCACAAGATCTTCGACAACTACTTCCAGGGCCTGACGGGCTCGGGCTACGACGCGGCCCTGCAACTGGACGGCGGCGACGTGGACACCTCGGGCTCGCTGGATTCGCACTTCCGCGTCTATCGGGCCACGGTCGTCAACAACACCTTTGTGGACAACGTGTCGAACATCGAGATCGGCGCCAACTACAAGTACGCCCCCGTCGACTCCGTCATCGCCGACAACGTCGTGACGGGCGGCAAGGGCAAGCTGTTCAACGAGCTGAAGCAGCCCGAGAACCTCACGTACGCGGGCAACATCGCCTGGCCGACGGGTTCGGCCACCGTGGGCGTCGACGCCCCCGACGGCGCGATCACCGTCGCCGATCCCCTGCTGAAGAACGACGACGCGCTGTATCGCATCGTCGAGGGCAGTCCCGCGATCGATGCGGGCAGCGGGAAGTACGACTTCGTCACCGACGACATGGACGGCCAGGCCCGCGCGGGCAAGCCCGACGTCGGCGCCGACGAACTCTCCACGGCCGACATCACCCGTCGACCGTTGACCGCGAAGGACGTCGGACCCGACGCTCCTGAGTAGACAGAACGACGCCCCGTGAGCGGATCGATCACCCGCGGGGCGTCGTGTTCGCCGTGGACGCGACGCATCCGCGAGCGCGGACCGCCGACGGTGCGGCCACCCGATCGCCGCGGCGCAGTCGCGCGAGGTGATCGGCGAGGCGGCGTTCGGGGCGTCCGTTCAGGTCGGCCGCGGCGACGCGGAGGCGAAGCGGCTGGTTGCCGCACAGCCCGGCCAGCTCGGCGGCCGCCCGGGGTTCGGTCGCGACGCGTTCGGCGCCAACGGATTCGGCCAACAGCGCGACGGCCTCGGGTTCGGTGAGGGCGCCGAGCGGGAGGCGTCGGGCGCCGTGACTGATCACCAGGTCCGTCAGCGGGTCCCGGCTGGTCACGACGACCGTGCGGTCGCGTCCGCCGGGCAACAGAGGGCGCACCTGGGCGGCGGAGGCGGCGTTGTCGAGCAGGACCAGCGCGCGGCGGTCGGCGACCAGCGACCGGTACAGGGCCGCCGCCTCGGCCAGGTCGCGCGGCACTCGGTCGGCGGGAAGCCCCATGCCGCGCAGGAGGTACGCCAGGGCGTCGATCGGGCGCATCGGCGTGTCGGGCCGGTCGCCGCGCAGGTCGAGGTAGAGCTGGCCGTCGGGCCAGGCGGCGCGATGTCGGTCCGCCCAGTGCACGGCCAGGGCGGTCTTGCCGATGCCCGCGGGCCCGACCACCAATGTGGCCGGTGCCGCGCCGGGGCGGTCCAGCAGCCGATCGAGTTGCCGCAGGGCGTCGCGGCGGCCGACGAAACCCGCCGTGCCGCAGGGAAGCTGCGCGGGAACGACGCGCGGGTCGGGCGCGGCACCGGGGACGGCGAGGGTGGGATCGGCGATCAGGATGCGGTGGTGGAGTTCGCGCAGCTCGCCGCCCGGTTCGACGCCGAGCTCGGCGGTGAGCAGGCGCCGCGCCGTCGTGAACGCCCCCAGGGCCTCGGACTGGCGTCCCGAGCGGTACAGGGCGAGCAGCAGCTGGCACCACAGGCGTTCCCGAAACGGATGCGCGGCAACGAGTTCGCGCAGTTCGCCGATCACCTCGGCGTGGGCGCCGCACTCCAGGTCGGCGCCGATGCGCTGCCCGATGGCGGTCAGCCGCTCCTCCTGGAGCAGCATCGCGGTCTCCGCCTGGAGCACGGGAGCGTCGATGCCCGCGAGGGCGTCGCCGCGCCACAGGGCCAGCGCCTGGTGCAGGACGGCGCGTTCGCGGTGGCGGTCGCCGTCGGCCCGCGCCCTCAGGGCGCGCTCGCGCAGGCGGCGGAACCGGTGCAGGTCAACGGTTGCGGGGTCAACGGCGATGCGGTAGCCCGGGCCGTCGGAGCGGATCAGGGCGTGGTCGCCGTCGCGCAGCGAGCGCCGCAGCCGCATCACGTACACGTTCAATGTGGAGCGATCGGCGCCCGCGCCCCACACCTGCTCCACAAGGGTCGGCGCGGGCACGACCTGATTGGGGCGCAACAGCAGCGCCGCCAGCAGGGCCTGCTGGCGGCCCGCGGGTATCGCGCGCTCGGCGCCGTCGCGCACCACCTCCAGCGGGCCGAGCAGGCGAAACGCCGTGCCGGGGTCCCCCGACACGGACGTCTCGCTCCACGTCACGCGGTTCACGGAGCCGCGTACTCCCGATACCAGTCCACTTCGTACTGTGCGGGGGTCATGCCGTCCCCGTAGAAGTTGTCGAGCTGGATGGTCTGGTACCCGATCGGCATGCACTGGACGCACTTTCGGACGTCGTTCTCGCCGCCGGAGAACTTGAACCATTCCTTGCCGTCGATGAAGCCCGCGACGTGGTCGGGCGTCCACTCGAAGCCGATGGTGTGCCACTCCGACAGCGGCGATCCGCAGTCGGTGTCCTGGGCGTGTTCCTGCTGGATGTCGGCGTCGGGGTCTTGCGGGTAGTGGAGGTAACCCTCCGCGCAGTCCTCGCCGGGGGCCCCGTTCTCCAGGTAGTCGTACTCGCCGTCCTGCGGCCAGTCGTTGTCGGTGTCCGGCCAGATCAGCAGCAGCGGGTGGTATTGACGGTCGCCGGGGTCGCCGGTGTTCATCGACCGCACCCGCGCCTCGTAGCGCCCGTATTGCCTGCTGTCCGTCGACCCCAGCCAGCCCGAGTCGCCGTTGGCCTCGCCCGTCATGCGCAGGACGCCGCCGTAGACGCGGGTGTTCTTGTCGCAGCGCTGACCGTTGCCGGCGTGGCCTTCCCAGCACTGGCCCTCGCCGCCGCCCGCCAGTTCCCACTTGGACGTGTCGGGCACGGCGGGGTCGTCTGCCGACCCGTAGTCGAACTCGTCCGAGGGCCCGGGGAGCGGGTCGCCCCAGTCGTACCGCTCGGCCGCGGTGGTCGGCGCCGACCCCGTCGCGTGGGAGGCGGCGGCCCAGCTCGGTACGGTGGCCGTGATGGCGATCGCGCCGACCACGACCGTGGCGGCGGCCATCGCCGCGGCCCTTGCGGTCTTCGATCTCATGAACGCTCCTTGTGCCTTCCGGGCGGGAGAACGGTTCGGCGATCGTCGCGGCGACCTTTTGGGACCAGTCCCGAGCGCGCGAGGAGAGGCATGGACGACCAGGAGTCGGCGGCGGAGGCCAGCCCCGAGACGCGGGCGAGGATCCGCGCCAGCTTCGACAACCAGGGCCTGATGCGCCATCTCGGCGCGCGGATCACCCACATTGGACAGGGATGCGTGCGCATCGAGCTGCCGAGCCGCCCCGAGGTCACCCAGCAGCACGGCTACGTCCACGCGGGAGCCACCAGCGCCATCGCCGACACCGCCGGGGGCTACGCGGCCTTCACCCTGTTCCCGCCCGACACCGCGGTGCTCACTGTCGAATACAAGATCAACCTGCTGGCGCCCGCCGAGGGCGAGCGGATCGAGGCGGTCGGCACGGTCGTGAAGTCGGGCCGCACCCTCACGGTGTGCCGCCTGGAGGCCTTCGGCGTCCGCGGCGAGCGCCGCACCCTCATCGCCACGGGCCAGCAGACCCTGATGCGCGTGGACGACCGACCCGAGCGGTGACCGCCACGGGCGTGGGTCGGGGAGATCCGACGCCGCAGATCCAATTCGCGAATTCGAATTGCATTCTCACTCACCGCAACGGTTCGGTTTGTTGGGTGAAATTCGTCATATTTACCTGCTTGAACCTATTGATTTGAATAGGTAATTCCGCCTATCCTTCTTTCTTCGCCGCGCACCCCCACCCCCACGCGGCAAAGAGGAGCCAGGAATGGTCAAGCCCCCCGCATTCCGCCGTGGCTGGATAGCCGCCGCCCTGGTCGCCGTCGCGGCGATGGCGATAACGCCCGTCGCATTCGCCGATCACGCCAAAGATCAAGGCGGCCAATCGAAATCGTGCGATATCAGCGACAAATTGGTCAATTCGTGCCGCCCCTGGCTGGGCGCGCGGGCCAATGGATATCCGGGAATCGGCGACGACGAGATCAAGCAACTCGACGATCACGCCAAGCGCATCGACCATCACCTCGACATCGTCCACACCTACGCACCCGCGGGAAAGCTGCCGCTGTCGTCCGAACAGGACAAGGACCTGGCGCGGCGCGACGACACCTACCTGTTCCAGAACTGGAAGCCCGTGGATGACTGGTCGAAGGCGGGCGGCAAGGACGCCGAGGTCAACAAGCACATCGACGACGCCGCCGACAACATCAAGTCGGTCGCGCCGAAGAAGCTGTTCCTCACCATCCACCACGAGGCCGAAAACGACGTCAGTTCCGACGGCGATTGCGCCACCAACGGCGACGGCAAGGCGGGCACGGCGGCCGAATACCGCGACATGTGGAAGAACGTGCGGCAGCGGTTCGACGCCAAGGGTGTCGACAATGTCGTATGGGTAATGGATTACATGAATTACCCGAAGTGGGATTGCCTGGTGCCCAAGCTGTATCCCGGAGACGATCTGGTCGACTGGATCATGTTCAACGGATACGGCGACGGCAAGCACGCCGATTTCGACGACAATGTCGGCCGCTTCTACAGCCTGCTCACCAAACTCAGCAATGCCGATCGCGATCTGACGTCAAAGCCGTGGGGCATTGGCGAATGGAGCATCCACGACTCGACCCAGGCCCAGGCGCGGGCCTATTACGAGCAGGCCGCCAAGGCGGTCGCCGACAACACTTTCGACAATCTCAAGGCGTACGTCATCTTCGATTCGCCGGGGCCCGAAGCCGCCAGCGGACTGCGCATCCGCTACGACGACTCCGGGGACGCCGATTCCAAGGAGGAACAGGACTACAAGGCGTTCGCCAACAACCCGGTGTTCGACGAGGGCTAAGCTCGGCGGCGCCTTCCGTTGCCGTACTTGCGGTAGATGTAGTACTCGGCGATGCCCAGGGTGATCATCATGCTCAGCCAGATGCCGCCGCTGGCCATGTCGTGGAGGATCACGAGCTGGTCGTTTTGGTACTGCGGCGTGTTGGCCTGGCTCAGCACGATCATCAGCATGATGATGCCCATGGGCCTGGTGACCAGCGCCGTCAGCGTGGCGGCGTAGTTGCGGATCATCCACTTGCGATGGTCGGCGAACCGCCTGGCGCGCGCGGCGCGCAGGCCCGCGATCCCCGTGAACGTCCAGAATCCCAGCAGGGTGTACTGCCCGATCACATTGGACACCCCCGACGGCGAGGTCCAGATGATCGCCGCCACCGCCACGATCGCGGGGAAGATGCCACCCCAGAAGTAGACGCGGCCGGTCCAGCGGTGGACCTTCGGGTAGCGGTTGCGCAGGGTGGGCCAGAACTGGAGGAGGCCCGTCAGGGTCGCGACGGCGGCGAAGCCGACGTGGGCCACGAGGAACACGTAGTGCCACATGCCGTCGCTGACGTCGACGCGGCTGGTTTCGGGGTCGGGCGGCGCGTACGCCGAGACCATGTAGACCACGGTCGCGACGATCACGACCGCGCTGGGGATCAACCACCAGGCCCGCCGTCGGCGTCGCCGGGGTTGGGGGCGAACGGGCGTGGCCACCGCGGGGGCTTGCCAGGTCTGTGTCATGGGTGTGGCTCCTCGGGATTGCTGCCGTAGTTTATATATGAGAGAAACTATGTTACATATATTAATCGCGTGCGCCAAGGTCGCCGCCGTCCGGATGGGTCATCATGGTCGTGACCACCCGAAAGCCCGCCAACCGGAAGGGCCGGCGATGACCAGCGGACCGCGAATGCCCGCCGCACTGCGCCGACTGTGGCGGCTGCCCGACGAGCCCGCCCGCGTCGGCCGCCCCGCCGTGCTCGACGTGGAGCGGGTCGTCGCCGCGGCCATCGCGCTGGCCGACGCCGACGGCCTCTCGGGGGTGACACTGCCGAAGGTCGCCACGGCGCTGGGCGTCACGAGCATGTCCCTGTACCGCCACGTCGGTTCCAAGGACGAGCTGCTGACCCTGATGAGCGACGCCGCGCTGGGAGAACCCCCGCGGGTCGGGACCGACGCGCGGCGGTGGAAGGACAACCTGCGCGCCATGTCCGAGGCGCAGCGCGAGGTCCTGTCGCGGCACCCCTGGCAGGCGTGGATTCCCGTGACGGGGCCGCCGTCGGGGCCCCACCACATCGCGTGGATGGACGCCATACTGGCCACCCTGAGCGGCACCCGGCTGAGCTGGGGAGACAAGGTCGAGGTGATGCAGGTGATCGGCGGTTACGTGCAGCAGTCGCTGCGGATGTCGCAGGAGATGGACGCGGCGCGCGGCGAGGACGTCGACGAGGAGGCCGTCCTGCGGGAGTACGGGATGGCGCTGTTCACACTGGTCGATCCGCAGCGCTTTCCCGAGGCGGCCAAGCTGTTTCGCTCCGACGCGTTCGCGGGCGACCCGAAGGGCCCCGACGAGCCCGACGCCTTCCACTTCGGACTCGAGGTGATCCTGGACGGCGTCGAGGCCGTGGTCCACCGAGCCGCCCGACGCCACTCCCCCGACTGACCGCGTCCGAAGGCACCCACCACCAGGAGCAGAGCCCATGCCCAGTTACCAGCCCGAACCCATCGCGCTCGACCCGATCGAGACCGCCTCCGTCGACGAACTGCGTGCGCTGCAGACCAAGCGGCTGCACGAGACCGTGCGCCACGCCTACGCCAACAGCCCGCACTACACGCGGGTCTTCGACGCGGCGGGGCTGAGGCCCGAGGACATCGCGGGCCTCGACGACCTGAAACGCCTGCCGTTCACCCGCAAGGACGACCTGCGGCGGCGCTACCCGTTCGGGATGTTCGCGGTGCCGCGCGAGAGGCTGGCGCGGATTCACGCCTCGTCGGGGACCACGGGGCGGCCCACGGTGGTGGGCTACACGGCGGCCGACCTGGACACCTGGGCGAACCTGATGGCGCGCAGCCTGCGGGCGGCGGGGGCGCGGCCGGGCCACCTGGTGCACAACGCCTACGGGTACGGGCTGTTCACGGGCGGGCTGGGCGCGCACGCGGGCGCCGAGCGGCTCGGCTGCACGGTGGTGCCGATCTCGGGCGGCATGACGGAGCGGCAGGTGCGCCTGATCGGCGACTTTCGGCCCGACGTCATCACGGTCACGCCGTCGTACATGCTGGCCATCGCCGAGGAGATGCAGCGCCAGGGCGTCAACCCGCGCGACACCTCGCTGAAGGTGGGCGTGTTCGGCGCCGAGCCGTGGACGGACGAGCTGCGGCACACTCTCGAACAGCGCCTTGACATCCACGCCGTCGACATCTATGGACTGTCCGAAGTGATGGGTCCCGGGGTGGCACAGGAATGCGTGGAGACCAAGGACGGCCTGCACATCTGGGAGGACCATTTCTATCCCGAGGTGATCGACCCCGAGTCGGGGCGGGTGCTTCCCGACGGACAGCTGGGCGAGCTGGTGTTCACCAGTCTCACCAAACAGGCGATGCCCGTGATCCGTTACCGCACAGGGGATCTGACCCGCCTGCTCCCGGGGACGGCGCGCACCGTGCGGCGCATGGAGAAGATCACGGGCCGCACCGACGATATGATCATCCTGCGCGGGGTGAACGTGTTCCCGACGCAGATCGAGGAGCTGCTGTTGCAGGAGGCGGCGCTGGCGCCGCATTTCCAATGCGTCCTCACCAAGGACGGCCATCTGGACGCGCTCACGGTGCGCGCCGAACCCGCCCCCGACGCGGGCGCCGAGGCGGCCGGGGCGGCGGCGCGTCACCTGGCCGAGCGGGTGAAGAACACCGTCGGCGTGACGATCGCCGTCGAGGTGGTCGAGATCGGCGGGGTGGAGCGCTCCAGCGGCAAGATGCGGCGGGTCGTCGACCAGCGTTGAGCCTCAACGTTTGTCCACTGAGGTCAGGGTCGCGTACACCACGGTGTTGTTCGTGTAGCTGCCTTCGGCCTCGTCGAAGTGACCGCCGCAGGTGACCAGGCGCAGGGTCGCCGAGGGGGTCGGGGCGAACACCGCGGCGTACGGGAACTCGCGTTTCGGGTACGTCGCGACCCTGTCGACGGCGAAGGTGGCGACGCGGCCGTCGCGGCGGGCCACGTCGATGTCGTTGCCCCTCTCCAGGGTGCCGAGGTAGTAGAACACGGCGGGGCCCGTGGTGTGGGAGTCGACGTGGCCGACGATGACGGCGGGCCCCGCCTCTCCAGGGGAGGGGCCGCGTTCGTACCAGCCCGCGTACTCGCTGTCCACATCGGGCACGCCGAGGTCGCCACGGATGCCGATGCCGACAGGCTTCACCTTCGCGCGCACTCCGATCGCGCCGATCGACACGCGGGTGGGCATCGAGCGCCCCAGCGTCGGTCCCGACGGTTTGCCGGGCATCGGCGGCGGCGGGGTCCATTCGGGGTCGGCGGTTTCGGCCAGCGGCGGCAGCGTCGGGTGGAACTGGCGCGTCAGCCCGCCCAGGCCCAGGCCGCAGCCGAAGACCACCAGGACGCACGCGCCGACGGCGGCGGCCACTCGCCCAGGCCGCCGCGCTGGCAATCTCGACGGGCCACGTCGACGGGTTGCCTTCCCGCCCCCACCTCCCCGGTGTGACGGGGCCTCGCGATCGGCCGCACCCGACGGGGGCGCGCTCAACGCGTCGCGGTGCGGGGGCGTCGCCTGCGCATCACGACCACGGCACCGACCATCCCGAGCGCCACCATGCCGCCGCCGACCACCATCGGCATCGCGGACGTTCGCGCAGTGGCGCCCCCGCCCGCGGGTGCCCCGCTGCCCGAGGTGACCGTCAGCGTGGCGTCAGCCGACTGGCTTCCGCAGTGGACGGTCACCGTGTAGTCGTCGGGTTTCATGGTGGACGGGACCGTGTACTGGCCCCACGCGGCGTCGTCCTTCTTCTCGACCGTCAGCGTGATCGTGATGCCGTTGACGCTCGCGCTTCCTGCGGTCGTGCAGTTGGGCACCCTGATCTCGACTTCGGTGCCAGGTCCCGCCGTGGGCGGCGACAGCGCGACGCCGATGCTCTCGGCGTGCGCCACCCCGACGGGCGCCAGCGCCAGTCCCGCGCCCAAGGCCAGCGCGATGGCCGTGCGTTTGATGCTCATAGATCCTCCCCTATGGATCTCCCGTGTCAGCCACCACGGAATGTACCGTGCCGACCAGGGATTATGAGCGTTTCGCCGATAGCGCGGACAAGGCCCGTTTCAGGACTGGGTCTGGTATTGGTCGACGGCGACGATGCGCGAGCCCGCCGGGTGCAGGACCCAGAACGCGGCCTTGCGCAGCGTGGGGTCGTCGGGAGGTTGGGCGCCGAAGGCCTGGCAGGCGGCGTTCACCATGTCGGTGATCTGGTCGCTGTGTCCACACACGATGGTGGGCGTTCTGAGGCCGATCAGCTCGCACAGCCGCTGGGTGGCCTGGCCGGGTTTGGCGGTGTCGGGGGTGAAGGCGGCCTCGGTCTTGATGGACAGTCCCTCGCCGTTGACGTACGGCAGCAGCGTTTCCAGGCAGCGCGCGGTGGCCGAGGAGTACACGGTGGCGGGGCCGAAGCAGGCCAGCAGGCCCGCCAGTTCGGCGGCCTGGGACCGCCCCCGCAGGTCCAGCGGCCGCAGCATGTCCGCGTCGGGCCATTCGCTCTGGCCGACGGCCTTGGCGTGCCGCACGAGGATGATCGGGACGGTCTTGGTGGGCCCGGAGGTGAAGGCGCGCAACAGGTCCACGTCGCGCTGGTAGCTGAGGCGGCGGGCGGCGTCGGTGACGGTCAGCCACTCGACGGCGTCGACCTCGTCGCCGCCGAGGCCGTCGGCGTGCTGGTGGGGCTCGGGTTCGGCGGCCCAGTAGTCGACGCGCTTGTCGGCGCCGTTCTTTTCGTAGAACGTGGACGGAAGCTGGCGGCCGAGCTTCGGGCTGATGCCCGTCTCCTCGTACACCTCGCGCGCCGCCGCGCGCAGCAGGTGCTCGCCGTTCTTCAACTTGCCCTTGGGAAAGGTCCAGTCGTCATACTTGGGGCGGTGAACGAGAGCCACCTCGGTCTGGAGTGGACCTTGCCGCCACAGCACCGCGCCCGCGGCCAAAATGTCGGGTGGGTTCATCGCCGCCTCCGCATCAGGAGCTCCTGAATATCGCTGCCCTCGCCGTGGTGGACCCAGGTGCCGTCGGCGTCCAGCCACCACGACGCGGTGTCGTCGCTGGTGCCGGTGTCCAACAGCTCGGTGAGCTGGGCGCGATGGTCGTCGTCGGTGACTCGCACCAGGACCTCGACACGCCGGTCTAGGTTACGGTGCATGAGATCGGCGCTGCCCAGCAGCACCTCGCCGTCGCCCGCGTTCTCGAACGCGTAGATCCGCGAGTGCTCCAGGAACCGCCCCAGGACGCTGCGCACCCGGATCTTCTCCGACAGCCCCTTGACGCCGGGTCGCAGCGCGCAGATCCCCCGCACCCACATGTCGACGGGCACGCCCGCGCGCGAGGCGCGGTACAGGGCGTCGACGATCTGCTCGTCGATCAGCGAGTTGCACTTGATGCGGATGCGCGCGGGCTTCCTGCGCCGCTTGTTCCTGATCTCGCGTTCGATGCGGCTCAACAGCCCGTCGCGCAGGGAGTCGGGCGCCACCAGCACGCGGTGGTAGGACTCGTGCCGCGAGTACCCCGTGAGGTGGTTGAACAGGGCGCTGACGTCCTCGCCGACCTCGGGGTCGCTGGTGAGCAGCCCGACGTCCTCGTACTGCCGCGCGGTCTTGGGGTGGTAGTTGCCCGTGCCGATGTGGCAGTAGCGCCGCAGCGTCCCGTCGGCCTCCTCGCGCACCACCAGCGCCAGCTTGCAGTGGGTCTTCAAGCCCACGATGCCGTACATGACGTGGCAGCCCGCGCGCTCGAGCTTGTGCGCCCACTCGATGTTGGCGCGTTCGTCGAAGCGGGCCTTGATCTCGACCACGACGACGACCTGCTTGCCCGCCTCGGCGGCGTCCACCAGCGCGTCCACAATGGGTGACTTGCCGCTGGTGCGGTACAGGGTCTGCTTGATGGCCAACACCCTCGGGTCGGCGGCGGCCTCCCCGATGAGCCGTTCGGTGCTGGTGGCGAAGGAGTCGTAGGGGTGGTGGACCAGCAGCTCGCGTTCGCGCATCTTCGCGAAGATGTCGGCCTCGGGCGGCAGCACGGCCTCCGACGGGCGAAACGGCGGGTGCTTCAGGTCGGGTCGGTCCAGGTCGGCGATCTCGCCGAGTCCGCTGAGGTCAAGCGGCCCGGGCAGGCGGTACACCGCGCCCAGGTCGATGCCGAGCTCGGATATCAGGCGCTCCAACACTTCGGGCGCCGTGGTGTCCTCCACCTCGAGGCGGACGACGGGCCCGAAGCGGCGGCGCAGCAGCTCCCGCTCCAGGGTCTTGAGCAGGCTCTCGGTGATGTCGTCGTCCATCTCGAGGTCCTGGTTGCGGATCACCCGGAACGAGTGATGCCGCACGATGTCCATGCCGGGGAACAGCTGGGTGAGGTGCGCGGCGATCACGTCCTCCAGCGGCGTGAAGCGCCCGTCCGCCACGGAGACGAAGCGCGGCAGCAGCGGCGGGACCTTGACCCGCGCGAACATGGTGAGGTCGCGCTGCGGGTCGCGCACCATCACCGCGAGGTTGAGCGAGCCGCCCGAGATGTACGGGAACGGGTGCGCGGGGTCGACCACCAGCGGGGTGAGCACCGGGTAGATGCGGGTGCGAAACATCGAGTGCATGTCTTCGCGCTCGGGCTCCGACAGCTCCGCCCAGCGGACGATCTCGATGCCCTCCTTGACGAGCAGGGGAAGCACCTCGTCGCGGAAGCACCGCGCCTGGTCGACCGAAAGCTCGTGGGCCAGCTTCGAGATCCGCTCCAGCACCTCGTGGGGGTGGTGGCCGCTGGCGGACTGCACGGCCAGCCCCGTGGCGATGCGCCGCATCAGCCCCGCCACCCGCACCATGAAGAATTCGTCCAAGTTGGACGAGAAGATGGACAGGAAGCGCACTCGCTCCAAAAGGGGCAGTTCGCCCGAGCTGGCCAGTCGCAACACGCGCTCGTTGAACCTCAACCAGCTCTCTTCGCGGTCGAGGAAGCGGTCGGCGGGCAGGTCCTCGGCTGGCTGCGGGGATCGCTGTGTGTCACTCATGCATCTCAAGATCCATGATCACGGTTAACCGCAGATAGCGAGATAGTTAAGTACGCAAGTCAGACGCCACGTGGGGCGCGGGTCGCGATCGGTGCGTCACCTTGTGTCGGTTAAGGGCCGCGATGGTGGAACGCACGCGCCTTGGCGCGATTGCCGCACAGGTCCATTGAGCACCAGGTGCGTCCCCGGTTGCGGGAGTGGTCGTAGTAGGCCCAGCGGCAGCTGGGTTCCCGGCAGGTCTTGAGGCGGGCCCAGGTGCCGTCGGCGGCGGCTTCGGCCACGATGGCGAGCAATGCGGCCAGGGCGGTGTCGGCCGGTTGTCCGGCGCCCGGCGACAGTCGCGGTGGGCCGGCGGTCACGTCGAGCGTCAGCGGGAGCTCGTCGACGAGGTCGGCCAGCGCACCACGCGCGTTCGGGTCGAGACCGTCCGGCCGCGGGCTGGCGACGGTCGGAGCGTTGTTATCGGCCAGCACGGCCCGCAGTCCCTCCCGAACCACCTCGGCGCGATCGCGTTGTGAGGCGGTGATCACGGCCCGCTCGGCCAACAGCCCCCGCTCGTGCAGCCAGCCCGCCAGTTGGGCCGGGGTCGCGATGTCGTCCCGGTCGGCGCGGCGCGTGTTGACGAATTCCTCGATCCAGCGCAGCGGCAGCGGTGCCGTCCCCTCGGCGTCGTTGTCCGGCCGAGTCCTCGTGATTTCGGGCATGAGTTCAGTCTAACCAGCCATTGACTATAGCCAGGTATATAACTATCGTTCTCATTTCACTAGTTAGATAGGAGCTATGACGTGGTATCCGTCATCAAGGAAGTCGAGATCGCGGCGTCCCCCGCCGAGGTCTGGGCGGTCTACAGCGACTTCGCCGAGGGACCGCAACGCATGGCACCCGGCTATGTCACCGGGACACGGCTGGAGTCCGACGACATCAGGGTCGTGAGCTTCGCCAACGGTCAGGTCGCGCGTGAACGTCTCATCGCGATCGACCACGAGGCACGGCGCATGGTCTGGGAGTGGAATGACGGCTGGGCACGGCCCACACACGACAACGCGTCCATGCAGGTCTTCGCGAACGGCGACAAGCACAGTCGCGTGGTGTGGATCCACGACGTTCTTCCCGACAGCCTCGCCGAACCCCTGGCCCAGGCCATGGAGGGCGGCCTGGCCGTCATGAAGGAGTCCATCGAGGACAGATAGGGAATGCGGAGGATGTCTCGTCTCACGAGGCATCCTCCGCATTCGAATGACGATGTGAGACGTCACGGGGCCGCTGTCCCCAGGTCAACGCCCATACCACCGAATTTCGGACACTCCCGGCCGCCCGGCCACGATTGGTAAAGTCGTGGCTTCGTCCACGTTGCTCGCCCCCGCAAGGAACGTTCATGCACCCGCCCCCCGCCGTACCCGGCTGCCGCACCCCCGATGACGTGGCCGCGTACCTCGAGAGGCTGCGCTCGGCGGCGGGCGACGTGCCGTTTCGGGAGCTCACCACGAAGGTCAACGCGATCCGTTTGGCGCGCAACGTGAGGCAGACCGCCCGCCAGACCGTCAACGACTGTTTCCGCAGGGGACGCAGCCGCCTCGACCGCGACCTGGTGCTGGACATCGCCCGCGCCCTGGGCCTGGACGACGCGGGTCTGCTGCGCCTGGACCAGGAGTGCCAGGTCGCCGACGGGCGCCGCCCGGTGGCGTCGCGGGCGGACGTGTCGGGCGCGATTCCGTTGGGGCGCAAGCAGTTCCTCGGGCGCGACGCCGTGATCGACGACGCGCTGGCGGCGTCGGACGCGGCGTGGGCGGCGGGGCGACCACCCGTGGTGGTGTTCACGGGCCTGGCGGGGATCGGCAAGACCGAGCTGGCGATGCAGCTGGCGCAGCGGCTCCTGGTCCGCGACCCGACCCTGAGCAGACAGTTCTTCGTGGATCTGCACGGATTCGACCCCGACATCGACTCCACCCCGCCCGCGGAGGTGCTGGCGGCGCTGTTGAAGCTGTTGGGCGTGCGCGACCCCGCGATCGTCAACATGTCCGACGAGGGGCAGCGGCGGGAACGCTTGCGGCAGCAGCTGTCCGAGCAGCGCGCGGTGATCGTGTTCGACAACGTCGCCGACGCCGAGCAACTGGCACGGCTGGTGCCCGCGACCCCGCACTGCGCGGTCATCGCCACCACCCAACAGCGGCTCGACGGCGGCGTCGAGGTGGGGCCGCTGGCCTACCACGATTGCGTGGATCTGTTGGCGCGCTTCGACTCGGCCGATCGGCTGCGCGCCGAGCCCGGCGTGGCCGTCCGCCTCATCAATGACCTGTGTGGACGCCGACCCTTCGATCTGATCGCGCTGGGGGCGCAGCTGTCGGATCCCGCCGAGGCCGCCTGGAGCCTGGCCGATCACGAGGAGCGGCTGCGGCGTTTCCGCCTCGACGAGGCCAGCCACCGCATCCTCGCGGGCTCCTGCCACGGCCTGGCGCGCGAGGTGCGGCGGACCTTCCGCCTGCTCGGCCTGTATCCGGGCTTCGAGTTCTCCGCCTACGATGTCGCGGTGCTGTCCGATGTGGCCGTCGAGGTCGCCCACGGCCACCTCCAGGTTCTGTACGACCGACACCTGTTGCTGCGCAGGAAGGCCCACCGTTTCCGCCTGCACGCCGTGGCCTCGGCGTACGCCCGCAGGCTGCTGGACCGCGAGGAGGCCACCCGCAGCCAACGGGCGGCCCTCAACCGCCTCCAGACCGCGACCACCTATCGGGTGAGCCAATGAGGGCGGGGCGGTACCTCGACCGTCGCTATCGGATGGAGGCCCTGGCGGGACGCGGCGGCATGGGTGAGGTGTGGCGCGCCACCGACACCCGCCTGGATCGCACCGTGGCGATCAAGCTGCTGCGCCTGGATCTGGCCGACAGCGAGGAGTCCCGCCAGCGCTTCAAGCGGGAGGCCCGCGCGCTCACCACGCTCGACGTGCCCGGCACCGCCCGGATTCGCGACTACGGCGAGGAGGTGCTCGACGGCGAGGACGTCGCCTACCTGGTGCTGGAGTACATCGAGGGCACCACGCTGTCGCGCATGCTGTCGATGCGGGGGCCGCTGGAGGCGCCGCGGCTGCTGCCGATCCTCGAGCAGGTCGCGGCGACGCTGGATGCCGCGCACCGCAACGGAATCATCCACCGCGACATCAAGCCCAGCAACATCATGGTCGGCGCCGACGGCAAGGCGACCCTTTTGGACTTCGGGATCGCGCATTCGCTGGGCGGCACCCAACTCACCCAAAGCGGCCAGATCATGGGCACGTTGAGCTACGCCTCACCCGAGCAGCTCAACGGTCGGCCCCTGAGCCCCGAGTCCGATGTATACAGCCTCGGGATCGTGGCGTACGAGTGCCTGGCGGGCGAACCGCCGTTCAAGGGCGAACCCCTGGCGATCTTCAATGGACACCAGCGCCAGCAGCCCCCCGAGCCCCCTTCGGGAACCCCGAAGGCCATGGCCAGGTCGATCACGCGCGCGTTGAGCAAGACGCCCGAGGAACGCTTCGTCTCCGCCTCGGACTTCGTGGCGGCCTGCGGCGGCACGTCCAGCGAGATGACGCCGACGTCGGTTCGCCTGTCCCCCACGACGAAGCGCGCGTTCACACTGACGGCGGCCCTGGCGTTGGTGGCGGCGATCGTGGCGACGCTGGTCATCCTGGCGCCGTGGGCGGCCGACGAGGGATCGCTGTCGGCGTCGGGCCCCAAGGACAAGACCCATCATCCGTGGATTCCGCCAGGGCTCGACTCGGGAACCTTGGTCGACTCGCAGGACGGGGTCTTCTACAAGGTGGCCGACAACGGCGACGTCTACTGGTATCGCCACCTGGGCTTCGGCAGCGGCGAGGTGAAGTGGGACAAGCGTTCGGGCAAGCGCATCGGCGGCGACTGGAAGGGCCGCCGCGTCGTGGCGGGGTGCAACGGCACGCTGTACGCCGTCAACAAGGCGGGCGACCTCTACTGGTACCGCCACACCGATCCCAAGGGCGGCCGCGACACCTGGAGCAAGCACTCGGGGACCCTGCTGCGCCATGACTTCAAGGGCTACAAGATCGTGTCCGCCACGTCGGTCGCGGTGTTCTACGCGATCGACTCCGACGGGAACCTGCGATGGTTCCTGCACACCTGGCCCGATGAGGGCAAGGCGATCGAATGGAACACCTACGAGGGCAAGGTGACCAGGACCGACTGGGACGCCAAGCACGTGCGGTTGGCGTCGGGAGGTGGGGAGCTGATCTACACGGTGGATCCCCACGGGGACATCGAATGGCACGTCCACGGCGATCAGGGTGGTGGCTCGAACAACTGGTCCGAGGAGCCTGTCGGTCACGGCTTCGGCAAGTACGCCTCGATCATCTCCAGCGCGGGCGGCATCGTCTACGCGCGCACCAAGGACGGCAAACTCTACTGGTACCGCCATCTCGGCTTCGGCAACGGCGAGGCCACCTGGAAGACCAAGAAGCCGATCCTGCTCACCCCGCACTGACCAGCCCCGTCTGGTACGCCACCACCACGGCCTGCACCCGATCGCGCAGACCCAGCTTGGTGAGGATGCGGGCCACGTGCGTCTTCACCGTCCCCTCGGCCAAGAACAGCCGCTCGGCGAGCTCGGCGTTTCTGAGGCCCTGGGCCAA
>NZ_DASQPW010000089.1:0-15818 GCF_035643755.1 Stackebrandtia sp.
CACCGTCAACCTGTTCACCGGCTTCCTCGACCCGATCATGAGCAAGAACAACTCCAGCCTGTTCTTCGTCGCCGCCGGTCTGACGATCTACAACGCGGCGGTGATGGCCGAGATCCTGCGCAGCGGCATCAACGCGCTGCCCCCCGGTCAGGCGATGGCGGGTCACGCGCTCGGTCTGCGCCACGGCCAGGTCATGCGCTCGGTCGTGATGCCGCAGGCGGTCCGCAACATGCTGCCCGCCGTGCTGGCCCAGATGGTGATCCTGCTGAAGGACACCGCCCTGGGTTACACCATCGCCTACCCGGAGCTGCTGCACGAGGCGTACAACATGGGCAAGTCCTATGACGCGTTCCTGCAGATGCTGGTCACCGCCGCGGGCGTCTACTTCCTGCTCGCCTTCGGGCTGTCGCGCCTGGTGAAGGTGCTGGAAAAGCGCATGGGCCGCAAGACCGCGGCCAAGCCGATCAACACCACCGAGGTCGCGGTCACCGACACCGTCACGGGGCCGCAACCGACGCCATAGCCGCTCGACGGTTTCTCGTTCTCCCTGTCCTGGACCCGAACCACGGGTCCAGGACAGTTTTTTGTGGACAGACCCCGCTGGGGTTGTCGCCTATGACCATGCTCTCGAAACGGCTCCAATCGTTTTCGGTTGGCCGAACGGCGTGTTAGCTTTCCGCGCGAGATGGCCCCCCACCCCCGCGCCATTAGGAGGCGAGACGTGTCCACGACGGCGGATCAGGCATTCGACTGGATCGAGGGCTGGCAGCGTACCGCCGCCAAGCGGCTGGAGGAGACCGAGATGATGGTCTCCAAGATCGACAAGCTGCGCGTGACGGCGGCCAGCGAGGGCGAGACCGTGAAGGTCACCGTCGATTCCCATGGCATCGTCACCGATCTCACGCTGTCCGGGGCGGTCAAGTCCCAGGATCCCGACAAGACCGCCGAGCAGATCATGGCGACCATGGCCAAGGCGCGCAACGGGCTCGGCAAGGGCGCCTCCCGGATCGTGAAGGACACCATCGGCCTGGAAAGCGCGACCGGCAAGGCGATCATGGCCGGTTTCCGCAAGCGGCTGCGCAAACCCGAAGACCTCCTGCCCGAAAGCGGTGCACGATGACGTTCCAGACCGTGGCGTCCGAATTGGAGAAACACGCTCGCAGCATCGACGCCTGCATCGGCGTGATCGATCTGGCCAAGGGCGCCAGCGGTTACGTGAAGATGGGCAACGACGCGTACGGCGAGTTGAGCGCGTGGCTGCCGCCGATTCTGCACGGCAAGCATTCCACCGTGGACAAGCTGATGGGGCGCGCCAAGCAGGTGTTGACCGACGACGCCGCGACGATGCGCGCCATGGCCGAGGACTTCCGTCATCACGACGGCAAGAACGCCGAAGCGATCGCCCGCGCGGGCGCCCACGAGAAGTAGGCGGACCGTGGGCGAGAACAACCCGTTCATCTCGGGGGTCAAGGATTCCACCACCCCCGTCACCGGGATCTGGATCGTCGAGGACGCGCAGAGCCTGATCGATTCGATCAAGTCGGGTTCGTGGGTGGACGCCACCATCGGGGCGATCACCACGGGGCTCGACGCGCTGTCCACAGCGATGGATCCCTTGGGCGCCTTGGCTTCCATGGCTATCGGGTGGTTGATGGAGCACGTCAAGCCGCTGAAGGAGGCGCTGGACAAGCTCACCGGCAACGCCGACAAGGTCAACTCCTACGCCAGCACGTGGCACAACGTGTCGGAGGGGCTGAAGCAGGCGGGTGCGGACCTGAAGAAGGCTGTGGCCAAGGACACCCCGCATTGGGAAGGCAAGTCCGCCAAGGCTTACGGCTCGCACAGCGACTACACCGTCGACGCCGTCGCCGGGCTGGGGGTGGCCGCCGAGGTGTTGTCCGAGGCGACCAAGGGCGCCGGAGAGCTGGTGGCGACCGTGCGCGGGATCGTGCGGGACCTGATCGCCGACTGCGTGTCGACGCTGCTGGTGCGGGTGCCGGAGTGGTTGGCGGAGGAGGGGTTCACCCTCGGGCTCGCCACGCCGTGGGTCGTGGGCCAGGTGACCAGCCTGGTGGCCAAGTGGGTGGCCCGCATCACGGGCTTCACCACCGCCTTGGTCACCAGTCTGCAAGCGCTCCAACTGTTGTTGGGCTGAGCGGGGAGCCGATTGACTGTGTTGAGGATTGTTCTCCTGCTGCTGACCGTCGGCATCGCCGCCATGGGCAAGGGCGGCCGGGGCGGGCACGATCGGCGCCGCGGCGGCGGGCGCCGGCACGAGCACGAGCCGCTGCCCGACCTGGAGAGCATCCACATGCGGGTGCGCGACGACCTGGATCACGCGGAAAGCGGCGACCCGGGGTCGTCGGCCGACGACGACTGGAACCCCGCCCCCGCGCCCGCCAACGGCGGCAACGGGTGGGACTCCGACGAGGCGGCACGGGCCGCGCACGGCGGGTTCACGAACCTGGGCGACCTGCTGCCCTCGCGGGAACAGCACATCCTGCACGGCGACCTCGACGACGAGACCTCGGGCGGCCACCTGCACGGGACCGGCCGTCCGGGCAAGACCGAGTTCCCCGAGGGCTGGGACGAGGACCGGGTGGTCGACAACGTGCAGCAGGCCGCCCGCCACCCCGACCGGGTGGTGCCCCGGCCCGGTAACGCCGGGGGTTGGGAGGCGCACGCGCGGGTCGACGGTGTGGACATCACGGTCATCCTCAACAAGGACGGCAGCATCTGGTCGGCGTACCCCACGGGCGGGGACGGCGTTCACACCAACCCGATGTAGTCGCGTCGCCGGATATGGAAAGCTGAGGACGTTATGGAGATTCGCGAACTGGCCGAACTCACGGGGCGGGTCATCGATCGCGTCGTGCCGCGGCTGGAGGCCCGGGGTTCGGCCGCGCGCTACGCGGAGTCGATCCGCGGCGCCAACCGCGCCGGCGAGTGGCAGATCGCCCTGGAGAGCCTGGTCGGGGTGCTGGCGGACGAGGGGATCGCGGTCACGGCGGACGACCACCGGGACCTGACGCGACTGTTCGACCACTTCGCACGGTCGCGCAGCGCGGACGTGCGCTCCCGCGCGGAGCTCGGTCGGTCCGACCTGGACAAGGTCGTGGTTTCCTGACCGCGGGGGTTATGGACAACTTCTGCGGCGCCGTGCTGTGCTTGACGCGCCCACATGCGTGAAAGGTATGTCAATGCGTCGAGTTCTGTTGCCCGTTCTGCTGTCCGCCGCCGTCGCCGCCTCGATGGTGGCCGCGACCCCCGCCAACGCCCAGCCCACCGATGCCGCGCTCGCCCAGCGGTGGGCGCCGGTGCATCACCAGGACACCGATTCCAGCGACTACGACGCCGACTATCTGTCCACCGTGAATTACGACGGGGACTGGGACGCCAAGAACAACTGGGAGCACCAGGACGACGACGTGTCCCGGCTGACGGGGGCGGTGTACTTCTCGGTGGTGGAGACCAGGACACACTGGTTCATCGTGTACTCCTACTTCCACCCGCGCGACTGGGACGACAACCCGTTCGGGTCCACCCACGAGAACGACATGGAGGGGGCCATGCTGGTGGTGCGCCGCGACGGCAGCCAGTACGGGGCGCTCGAGGGCATGGTGACCGAGGCGCACACCAACTTCTATTCCTATGTGCCGCAAGGTAGCCCGCTCACCGACGGGCGCGAGAACATCGACGGCACCATCAAGATGGTCAATGTGGACGGCGTGGCGCATCCGTCGACGCGTCAGGAGGCCAAGGGCCACGGCTGCTACGCCTGGGACGGCAAGGACTTCCCCGGCGGGGACGGCGTTGTGTACTACCCGCGCGGCAGGGGCGAGGTTCCCGGCGGGGGCGACGACGCCGACGTGTCGTATCGCCTGGTGGACACCTTCGCCGACGGCGGGCTGTGGGCGCGGCGCGCCGACGCGCAGACCTACGCGTCGTTCGGCACCTTCGTCGGCGACAACGGCAAGGACAACGCCGCCAACACCGCCTGGGGTTGGGACGACAGCGACGACGGCGGCGACCTGCCGCGCGGCCTGATGGCCACCGACCCGGCGAAGCTGGTGAACGCCTACTTCGACGGCACGGGCGATTTCGCGTTGTCCTACACGCGCAACGGTTACCGCTCCTGATCAGCGGACGACGGCGCCGTGGCGCGCCAGCTCGGCCTTGACGTCGCCGACCGACAGCTGTCCGAAGTGGAACACGCTGGCGGCCAGGACGGCGTCGGCCCCCGCCTCCACGGCGGGCGGGAAGTGCTCCACCGCGCCCGCGCCGCCCGAGGCGATGACGGGGATGTCAACGGCCGCGCGGATCGCGCGGATCAGCGGCAGGTCGAAGCCGTCGGTGGTGCCGTCGGCGTCGATCGAGTTGACCAGCAGCTCCCCGGCGCCGAGCTCGGCGCCGCGGCGGGCCCACGCGACCGCGTCCAGGTCGGCCCCGCGGCGTCCGCCGTGGGTGGTGACCTCCCAGCCGCTGGGGTACCGATCACAGCGGCGGACGTCCAGCGACAGCACGAGCACCTGGTTGCCGAAGCGCCGGGCGATGTCGGCGATCAGGCCGGGGCGGGCGATGGCGGCGGTGTTGACGGCGACCTTGTCGGCGCCTGCCCGCAGCAAGGCATCCACATCGGACACCGCGCGAACGCCGCCGCCGACCGTCAACGGGATGAACACGGTCTCGGCGGTGCGGCGCACCACGTCCATCATGGTCCCGCGATCGTCCACCGACGCGGTGACGTCCAGGAAGGTGATCTCGTCGGCCCCGGCGGCGCCGTAGGCGGCGGCCAGCTCGACGGGGTCGCCGGCGTCGCGCAGGCCGCGGAACTTCACGCCCTTGACCACGCGACCGGCGTCCACGTCCAGGCAGGGAATGACTCGAACGGCAAGGCTCATGACCAGCATTTTAAGGCGTAGCGCCGCGCGATCTTCGCGGCCTTCGCCCGCGCGCGGCGCTGCTTCCAGCGGCGGCGGGCCCGCCACAGCCACACGAAGCCCACGACCATCAGCAGCAGCGCGACGCCCGCCAGGATCGGGACGAAGATCGCCAGCAGGCTCATGCCCGCCGAACCCGTGTCCTCCACGGCGCTGACGACGGGCGTGCCGAAGCCGAGGGTGCCGCCGTTGATCACGGGGCGCATCAGGGCCTTGGTCACGTGGACACACAGCGCGATGACGATCCCCACAACCCAACCCAGGACGGGATTGTCGGAGGTGTGCAGGGCGGTGCCCGTGTGCGCGTCGAGCTGGCCCGCGGCCGTCGACGCCGACAGCACGGCGCCGCCGGCGGCGGGGCGCACCGCGGTCTGGATGATGTCGTTGACGTGGTCGACCACGGGGACCTTGTCCACGACGACCTCGACGAGCAGCAGCACCGCCATGACCGTCAGCGCCCACCAGCTCGACAGCCAGTCCCATCCCGACGGCAGCCTCAGCGCGTCGGTGAAGCGGGAGACCAGCCCGACGATCAGCAGGGGGATGTACGCGTTGAGGCCCGCGGAGGCGGACAGCCCGGCTCCGGTGAGGAAGGCGAACACGGCGGCTCCAGTGGCGAGGGGCTCTCCAGACTAGCCGTGGTGGTACGCCTCGACCTCGACCTCGACGAGTTGGTCGGGGTGGAGGAGGCGGGAGACGACCACCAGGGTGGCGGCGGGGCGGACCAGGCCGAACAGCTCGCCGTGGGCGCGGCCGACGGGGTCGGCGTGGGCCGGGTCGGTGACGTACATGCGGGTGCGGACCACGTCGCGGACGGTGCCGCCGGCGTCGACCAGGGCGTCGAGCGCGACGCGGAACGCCTCCTTGGTCTGGGCGGCGGGGTCTCCGACGTGGACGACCTTTCCGTCGACTGTGGAGGTGCAGCCGGAGGTGAGGATCCAGGGACCGGCCTGGACGGCGCGGGCGTAGCCGTAGAGGTCCTCCCACGGGCCGCCGGAGCCGACGCGGGTGATGTCGTCGTTCACGACTCCTCCAGGATCTTCAGGGCGTCGGCGACGCTGAAGCGGCCCTCGTACAGGGCGGTGCCGACGATGACGCCCTCGACGCCGTCGTCGGCCAGCCCGGCCAGGGCGCGCAGGTCGTCGAGTGTGGATACTCCCCCGCTGGCGACGACGGGTTTGTCGGTGCGGGAACACACCTGGCGCAGCAGGTCGAGGTTGGGGCCCGACAGCATGCCGTCGCTGGGGACGTCGGTGACGACGTAACGGGCGCAACCGGCGGCCTCCAGGCGGGCCAGGACGTCCAGCAGCTCGCCCTGGTCGCGGGTCCAGCCGCGGGCGGCGAGGCGGCCGTCGCGGACGTCGAGGCCGATGGCGACCCGGTCGCCGTGTTCGGCGATGATCCGCTCGCACCATGGGGGGTCTTCCAGGGCGGCGGTGCCGATGTTGACGCGGCGGGCCCCGGCGTTCAGCGCCCGGGCGAGGGTGGCGTCGTCGCGGATGCCGCCGGAGATCTCCACCTCCATGTCGACGTCGGCGATGACGCCGGCCAGCAGCTCGGAGTTGTCGCCGCGGCCGAAGGCGGCGTCCAGGTCGACCAGGTGCAGCCAGGTGGCGCCCTGGTCCTGCCAGCGCCGGGCCGCGGCGATCGGGTCGCCGTAACGCTTCTCGCTGCCGTCCACGCCCTGGACGAGCTGGACGGCCTGCCCTCCGGTGACGTCGACGGCGGGCAGCAGGGTCAATGTGGTCATAGGTTTCCTACCCAATTGGACAGCAGAATCAGCCCGGCCTCGCCGGATTTCTCGGGGTGGAATTGGGTGGCGGACACCGCGTCTCGGGTGATCGCGGCGATGAAGGGTTCGCCATGGGTGCACGTCGCGATGGAGGCGCCCTCGGCGGGAGGGTGCGCGGCGTAGGAGTGGACGAAGTAGAACCTGGCGTCGTCGTCCAGGCCGTCGAACAGCGGCATCGCCTTGTGCTCCACGGTGTTCCATCCCATGTGGGGCACGCGCTCGGCCCGAAGGCCGGTCACCTCGCCGTCGAGGACGCCGAGCCCCCGGGTGCGCGTGCCGTGTTCCTCGCCCGCGGCGAACAGCACCTGGGCCCCCACGCAGATGCCCAGGAGCGGCGCGCCGTCGGCCACGCGGCGGTCGACCAGCGCCTCTCCCCCGGCCGAGCGCAGCCCGTCCATGCAGGACGCGAACGCGCCGACGCCGGGCACCACCAGGCCGTCGCACGCCGCGGCGAGGTCCACATCGGAGGTGACGGTGACGTTGGCGCCCACCCGTTCCAGGGCGCGCTGCGCCGAGCGCAGGTTGCCCGAGCCGTAGTCGAACACCACCACCGTCTTGGTCACGAGTTCGGCCACCACCACAGCACGGCGCCGGCCAGCGCGACGGCCGCCAGCACCCCCAGCACCACGGCGGGGATCGTCCGCTTGGCCTTGGCCGCGGAGTACACGCCGCCGACGAGCAGGCCGCCGACGCCCATCAACACGATGGGCCACACATCTTCCACTACAGGACGCCTTTCGTACTGGGCACCTCGTCGCGTCCATCCAATTCGGACGCCGACCGCAAAGCCCGTGCCAGCGCCTTGAACTGCGCCTCCACCACATGGTGGGCGTCGGGACGCTGGCCGGGGTTGGCCGCGCGCAGCACCGACACGTGCAGGGTGATCGCGGCATGGTGCGCGAAGGACTCGAGGATATGACGCGTCATGCTGGTCGGGTAATCGTGTCCGATCATCGGCGCCAGTTCCAGCGGCTCCTCGTGCACCATGTACGGCCGCCCCGACAGGTCGACGACGGCGCGGGCCAGCACCTCGTCCAGCGGCACCGTGGCGTCGGCGAAGCGCCGCACCCCGCGCCGCTCCCCCAGGGCGGACCGCAGCGCCTGGCCCAGCGCGATCGCGGTGTCCTCCATGGTGTGGTGGGCGTCGATGTGCAGGTCCCCGTCGGTGTGGACGGACAGCGCGAAGCCGCCGTGCTTGCCGAGCTGGTGCAGCATGTGGTCGAAGAACCCCACCCCGGTTGACACGTCGACGGGTCCATCGGCGTCGATGTCGATGGAGACGGTCACCTTGGTCTCGCCGGTGGTGCGCTCCACCGTGGCGCTGCGGCTCATGCCTGCTCCTTCAATACCTCGCGCAACGCGTCCAGGAACGCGCCGGTCTCCGTCGGGGTGCCCGCCGTGACCCGCAGCCAGCCGTCCAGGCCGACGTCACGGATCAACACTCCTCTATCCACCAACGAGCGCCAGACCGCCGAGGAATCGGCCAGCCCCCCGAAAAGCACGAAATTGGCGTCGCTGGGCGCCACCCTCAGGCCCAGGGCCGCGAGCTCGCTGACCAGGCGGTCGCGCTGGTCGCGGATCGCGGCCACCGTGGCCAGCAGGGTATCGGCCTGGCCCAGGGCGGCGCGGGCGGCGGCCTGGGTGAGCGCCGACAGGTGGTACGGCAGGCGCACCAGCCGCATGGCGTCCACCACGGCGGCGTCGGCGGCCAGGTAACCCAGCCGTGCGCCGGCGAAGCCGAACGCCTTGCTCATGGTGCGCGACACCACCAGCCGCGGGTGTCCGTCCAGAAGGGTCAGCGCGCTCCGCGTGCCCTCGCGGGCGAACTCGGCGTAGGCCTCGTCCACCACGACCAGACCCTCGGACGCATCCATGATGGAGGAGATCACGTCGAGGCCCAGCGCCGTGCCGGTCGGGTTGTTCGGCGAGCACACGAACACCACGTCGGGCCGGTGGGCGCGGATCTGTTCGGCCGCGTCCGTCGCCGACAGGTCGAAGTCGGCGTCGCGGCCGCCGTCGATCCAGGCGGTGCCGGTGGACGCCGAGATCAGCGGGTGCATCGAGTAGGCCGGGGTGAAACCCAGCGCGGTGCGCCCCGGCCCGCCGAAGGCCTGCAACAGCTGCTGCAGGATCTCGTTGGAGCCGTTGGCCGCCCACACCCGCTCGACGCCCAGGCCGTGGCCCAGGTACGACGCCAGGTCGGCGCGCAGCGCCCCCGCCTCCCGGTCCGGGTAGCGGTTGAGCCCCCGCACCACCTCGAACACGGCCTTCTCGATGGCGGCGGCCACGTTGTCCGGCAACGGATAGGAGTTCTCGTTGGTGTTGAGCCGCACCGGCACGTCCAGCTGCGGAGCACCATACGGCTGCCGGCCCCGCAGCTCGGGCCGCAGCAGGCGTTGGATCTCACTCACCGGCGAACCTCGCGCGCACCGCTTGCCCGTGGGAGGGAAGGTTTTCGGCCTCGGCGATGCGCACGACGTCGTCGGCGACCGCCGACAGCGCGTCGCGTCCGTACTCGATGATCTGGACCGGACGCAGGAAGCTGTTGACCGACAGCCCGGCCGAATGCCGGGCGCACCCGCCGGTGGGCAGGATGTGGTTGGAGCCGGCGCAGTAGTCGCCCAGCGAGACCGGCGAGTACGGCCCGACGAAGATCGCCCCGGCGTTGCGCACCCGCATCGCCAGGTCGCGGGCGTCGACGGTCTGGATCTCCAGGTGCTCGGCGGCGTATTCGTCCACCACGGACAGTCCCTGCTCGAGGTCGTCGACCAGCACCACGCCCGACTGCGGGCCCGACAGCGCGATGGTGATGCGCTGAGAGTGCTTGGCGGCGTTGACCTGTAGCCGCAGCTGCTCGTCCACGGCAGCGGCCAGCTCGTCCGACGGCGTCACCAGGACGCTGGCGGCCTCGGGGTCGTGCTCGGCCTGGCTGATCAGGTCGGCGGCCACGTGCGCGGCGTCGGCAGTGTCGTCGGCCAGGACCGCGATCTCGGTGGTGCCCGCCTCGGCGTCGATGCCGACCCGGCCGCGCACCGCGCGCTTGGCGGCGGTGACGTAGATGTTGCCGGGCCCGGTGATCATGTCGACTCGAGCGCATTCGTCGGTGCCGTAGGCGAACATGCCGATGGCGGCGGGACCGCCCACGGCGTAGACCTCCTCGATGCCCAGCAGGGCGCACACCGCCAGGACGGTGGCGTCCGGCAGACCCGTGTCGCGCTGCGGCGGCGAGGAGACGGCGATCTGTCCCACCTCGGCCAGCTGCGCGGGCACCACGTTCATGACCACACTGGACGCGAGCGGGGCCAGGCCGCCGGGCACGTACAGCCCGACGCGCCGCACCGGCAGGAAGCGCTCGGTGATGACGCCGCCGGGCGCCACCTCGGTGATCAGCTCGCCACGGCGCTGCGGCGCGTGCGCGGCGCGCACCCGGCGGATCGCCTCCTCAAGGGAGGAGCGCAGCTCGGGTTCGAGGGCGTCCCGGGCGGCGCGCACCGCCTCCAGCGGCACGCGCAGGCTGGTCAGCTCGACGCCGTCGCGCTCGGCGGTGATCCGCCGGATCGGCTCGGCACCGCGATGGGCGATCGCCTCCAGCAGCGGCCGGATCTCGGCCTCGGCGGCGGCCACGTCGAAGCGGGCACGCGGCAACAGGTCGGCGGGGACATCACTACGGTGTCGAAGATCAATGCGTTTCAGCACCTAACGAGGGTAGCTGTCCGCTCGCTTCCGACTGCGGGGTGTTTCGCGGACTGGGATCGAGGTCATCCTCGTCGCCGCCGCGCAGCGACGGTGACTTCGACCACCCCGAACACACCGTGTACGTGAAGGCCGCGGCGAACGCCATGGTGGCCAGCACCCCCAGCGACAGGTGATTCATCGCCCCGCCCAGGTCCCCGCCGATCGCCGAGTGCCACGCATTGGCGGGATTGAAGTCGACCATCAGCAGGTCGGGCACCCGCCACACGCGCCAGCCCGGCTTGACGTGGTCGAGGCCGGCCACGAAGTCCTCGCGGCCCATGCGCCCGAAGCGCCACGCCAGGGTCTGGCACGCGATGCCGCCCAGCGCCAGGCCGGTCAACAGGAACGGGCCGCGGTGCCGCCGCACCAGGAACCACACCAGCAGCGCGGCGAGGATTCCGGCGCCCACGCCCATGAGCGCGAACAGGCCGTCGTCGCCGATGTACTGCTCCGGGCTCTCCTCGCGCAGCGCCCAGCCGCCGTCGACCCGGATCATCTCCACCCGGGGCGCCAGGACCCTCCACAGTGCCCCCAAGGGGAGCGACAGGATCGCCAGTGCCACGAGCACGACCAGTCCGGCCACAGCGTCGCGACCGCGTTCGGAACCGCCGCGCGGGGTCGGTGCCGACTCGGAGCTTGCCTCGGCGACGCCGACCGCGGGCATTTCCGCAGTGTCGGGCTCGTCGCGCGACTGTTCGGGGATAGTCATCGCGTCACATCATTCCACGGCGGACGCGGGTGCCTAAAATGCCTCGATGATCTGGGCCGCCGCCGTCAACCAGGCGTCGCGGGTGGACTCGCGCAGCAGGGAGTACTTGATGGCCGCGCCCGGCTCCAGGGTCGGGTCGTAGGGCACCACGGCGACGTCGCGGGTGCGGGACTTGAAGTGGCCCTTCAGGTCCTCCAGCAGCTCACCGGGGTGCGGGGTCGGGCACGACAGCACGGTGACGGCGTTCTTCACCAGGTCGGTGTATCCGTCGGCCAGCAACAGATCCAGCATCCAGTCGGCGGTGAAGGCGGCGTCCTCGCGGGGCACCGAGGTCACCACCAACTGGTCCGCATGGGACACCACGGTCTTCCAGTTCGGACTCTCCACGTTGTTACCGGTGTCGATGCAGATGATGTCGTGGGTGCGGGTCAGGATGTCCAGCACGCGAAGCACGGTCGTGGGGTCGAGCTGGCGGGCCAGCTTCGGGTCCTCGTCGCCGGCCAGGACGTCGAAGGAGCCGTCGGAGGAATGCCGCAGGTAGTCGTCGGTCTGCTCGGCGAGGTCGCTGCCGGACGCCTCGACGCGCGCCAGGTCGTTGACCAGGTGGCGGATGGTGCGGGCGTGCCGGGCGGTGCCGGCGCGCAGGCCCAGGGTGCCGCGCAGTTCGTTGTCGTCCCAGGCGATCACGCCGCCGCCTCGGGCGCTGCCCAGCGCCGCCGCGGTCAGGACGGTGGCGGTGGTCTTGTGGACGCCGCCCTTCGGGTTGACGAACGCGATCACCCGAGGGCGGCCCAGTTCGCGCTTCAGCATCGGCAGCGCGGGGTGCCGCGACAGGTCGCGGGCGGGCTCGTCGACGCCCGGTCCGGTCCAGGGCGAGGGCTGTCGAGGTACGGGGATGATGTCGCCGGGCAGGCGATCCACAGTGGGGGCTTCGTCGGGCCGGGTCCGCCCGCGCCCCAACAGGGCGCGCCACCGTGGAACCGGCTCGGCCTGTCTGCCGGACCAACCATCGGGGGAACCCACACTCGCCTCCGTATTCCGGGGAAGGGCACGCCGGGGCGCGCCGGGACACAACTGCATACCAGGCTACGGAAATGGTCGCGTGACTACTAGCGCACGGCGAAAAAAACCGCCTCGCCGCGCCACAACGGTCCGAAATCAGCCGTGTGGGTGTGAATCGCCGACTATTCGGTGCCTCTCAGCACCCGCAACGCGTGCGCCAGATCGGGTGGGTCCTCGCTGCGGAATTCCACCGCTTCCCCGCTACCGGGATGAACGAAACCCAATCGGTAGGCGTGCAACCATTGCCGTTCCAGGCCCAGCTTAGCCGCAAGCGTCGGGTCGGCACCGTAGGTGAGGTCGCCGACACACGGGTGACGCAGCGCCGAGAAATGCACCCGGATCTGGTGGGTGCGGCCGGTTTGGAGCTGGACGTCCACCAGGCTGGCCGCCGGGAACGCCTCCACAGTGTCGTAATGGGTGACGCTGGCGCGGCCCGAGGCCATCACCGCCCACTTGTAGACGTGGCCGGGATGCCGGTCGATCGGCGCGTCTATGGTGCCGCGCAAGGGATCGGGGTGGCCCTGCACCACGGCGCGGTAGCGCTTGTCGACCTCGCGGTGCTTGAAGGCGCGCTTCAGCCGCGAGTAGGCCCGCTCGCTCTTGGCGACCACCATCAGGCCGCTGGTGCCCACGTCGAGCCGGTGCACCACGCCCTGGCGCTCGGCCGGGCCGTGGACGCTGATGCGGTGGCCCAGGCCCGCCAGTCCCGCGATCACGGTCGGACCGCTCCAGCCCGGCGAGGAATGCGCGGCCACGCCGACCGGCTTCTCCACCACGGCGATGTCGTCGTCGGCGTAGACGATGGTTAGACCGTCCACAAGCTCGGGTTCGGGACCGGCCGCCGCCGTGGGAGGCTCGGGCAACAGCACCGACAGCCAGGCCGTCGCGGTGGCCCTTGTGGACTTCACCACCGGATCACCGTCCATGGTGACCTCGCCGTCGCCGATCAGCTCGGCGGCCACGGTGCGCGACAGACCGAACATCCGCGCTACCGCCTGGTCGACGCGCACCCCCTCCAGGCCCTCGGGGACCGGCAGCTCGCGAAGCTCGCGGCTCACTCCCCCACCGCCTGGTCCTTGGTGACGCGCGTCCCGTCGATGCGCCTTCCGGTGAGCTCCAGGAACACCACGATGCACACACCGATCACAAGGGACGAATCGGCCAGGTTGAAGATCGCCCAGCCCTCGCCGTACGGATTGAACAGGCTGATGAAGTCGACCACGTGCCCGCGCATGAAGCCCGGCGGCCGAAAGGCCCGGTCCACCAGGTTGCCCAGGGCTCCCCCGGCGATCAGGCCGAGCGACACCGCCCACCAGGCCGAGCCCAGCCGGCGCCAAGCGAACCAGGCGATCGCGCAGACCACGGCGACCGCCAACACGCTCAGCCCCAGGGTGAAGCGCGAGGCCATGCTGAAGGCGGCGCCGCTGTTGCGAATCAGGGTCAGGTAGATCACGCCGCCCAGCAGCCGCACCGGCTCGCTGGGTCGCAGACCCGCGACCACCAGTGCCTTACTGCCCGCGTCGATGGCGATCGTCGCGGCGGCCACGCCGCCGAACACCCACATCAGGGCGCGTCGCGGCCCCTGCCTCGGGGTCTGCTGGTCTTCGGATGCGACGGTGTCATCGTCAGTGGTCACCGCCGCTCCTTCGCGTTCTGTGGGGCCCGTATCAGCGCCGTTCTTCAAGACTCTTGCAACTGACGCACAGGGTAGCGGACGGGAAAGCGGCCAGCCGCGCCGCCGGGATCGGCGTACCGCATCGCTCACAAATCCCGTAGTCGCCCTCTTCGAGCCTCTCCAACGCGCGCTCCACCTGGACCATGCGCTCGCGAACGCTGTTGGCCAGGCTGATCTCCTGCTCGCGTTCCACGGTCTTGGAGCCCGAGTCGACCTGGTCGTCGCCCGCGGAATCCGACAGGCGCTCCTTCTGCATCTCGCTGATGCCCTCGACCGCGTCGGCGTGCTCGACGCGCAATTCGTCCAGGCGCTCCGACAGTGCCTCGCGGATCTCCTGCATCTCCTCCGGGCTGCGCAACGACTTCTTCTTCACAGCGGCGGTGGACTTCTTGGCGGGGGCCTTCTTGGAGGCCTTCTTCGCGGTGTTCGCCATCGGCGTCGCCTCGATCGTGGCGGCCGGCTTCTTCTTCGTAGATGTCATCGCGCGCTCTCAGGAGGGGTCGGCGTGGACAAAACGGATTCCGCGCGGACGCGGAAAGGCTGAGCCGGACGGCGGCGGGCAGGACGAGACGTCGCGAAACCTGCGCGTAGTCCACATCGCCATGTCGCCCCCCAGCTGGTTGTGTAGCAAAAAACCCCTAACTAAGGGGCTCCGCGCGGCGGTCCTGCCACGCGGTTAAGGGAAGATACTACGCCACAACAGCAACACAAGCAACCAATCGGCGACCCATTGGTGACCGACCGCTGTGATCAGTGCCGGGTCGGCTCCCTGAGCAGCGACTGGGCCGGGCGACACAGGGAGCACGCGGTGAAGCCCAGCTCGACCGCCTCGTAGGCGGGCAGCGGCTCGGACTCCCGATCGACCAGGTGCACGCAGCCGCCCAGGTGGAAGCGGGGACGGCCGTCCACCACCATGACCTCGGCGTCCATCCGCATCAGGGCCGCGGCCTCGACGCTGGACATGGGGACCTCGGTGGGCTCGTCGCCCGGGACGCCGTCGATGTCGGCCTCGGCGGCCCGTTCGGGCTCGCGCTCCGGTTCCCGCTCGCGGCCGCGGGCGTCGGCCTCGAGGTGTTCCTGGCGCGAGGAACGCCGGCCGACCTCGGCCTCGGCGCGGGGCGCCGTGGCCTGGTTCGGCCCCTCGTTGAACGCGGAGTCGTCGCGGGCGCGCGACGCCGCCGCCGAACGGTCGGCGCGCCGGTCGCGCAGCCGGGCGTCGTACTCCTCGGGGCGGTCGGTGTCCTCCCGCTCGTCGCCGTCGGCCCCGCGGGGGCGTCGCGACGCGGCGTACAGGCACACCGCCGCCACCAGGCTGGCGACGATCGTGCCCACCAGGAAGGTGTCGTTGCCGGCGGCGAGACCCGCGACAAGCAGGACCACTCCGGCCAGCAACAACAGAAAACTACCGACGATCATGAATGTGAACCCCACATAACTGGTGTTGTCGGCGTGGCACCTCGGGGGGAGCGTCACACCCTGCGATGGACTCGTGCGGAACATCTCCGCGCCGCACGAGGTCCATACTTAGCACAACGCCCCAGTCGCCCAAAGGGTTACTGCGTGGCTTTGGTTCAGCGCCCCACGTCGGCGGTCAGTGCCGCGTTGCCGTTGGCCTGGCGCAGCTCGCCGGGTCCATCGCTGGACTCGCCCTCGATGACGCCCTCCCCGCGACCGGTCAGGTCGCGCAGCTGGCTTTCCAGGTACGCCTTCAGGCGGGTGCGGTACTGACGCTCGAAGGTCTTGAGTTCCTCGATGTGCTTGTGGAGAGCGGCGCGCTTGGACTCCAGGTTGTTCATGACCTCCTGGTGGCGCTTCTGGGTCTCCTTGTCGAGGGCCTCGGACTTGACCCGCGCCGTCGTCACCATCTCCTCGGCCTGGGTGCGGGCCTCGGTCAGGACGGTCTCG
>NZ_DASQPW010000090.1:0-5935 GCF_035643755.1 Stackebrandtia sp.
GGACAGAAGTGTCCCGTGTGCACCCAGGAGGTGTCTTCCGAGCCGCCGCGCGGCGACACGGGGGCGTTGTCGGCGGCCCACGATCGCCTGCGGGAGGCCCGCGCGGCGCTCGCGGAGTCCGAGGCGCACCTGCGCAAGTCCCAGGACATCGCGCTGGACTACCGCGCCCGGCTGGACACCCGGATCGACGAGCAGGCGGCGGTGGCGAAGGCGCTGGCCGACGCGCCGTCGCCCGAGAGGCTGCGCGCCGACCGCGAGGCGGCCCGGGAGGCGCAGCGCGCCCTCACCGAGGCGAGCACCCGGGTGCGCACCACTCGGGATGCCCTGCGCCGCAACGAATCCAACCACGCCAAGCTCGCCGAGCAGCAGAGCGGGGAGTGGCGCAAGTTCGACCACCATCGCGACCGGGTCGCCGCGCTGGCGCCGCCGGCCGTCGACCGCGACGACCTGGCCGCCGCGTGGCGGGCCCTGGCCGAGTGGGCCGGGACGGAACTGGGCGCCCGCGCGGCGCGGCGCCGCGAACACGAGCGCACGGAGTCCACGTTGGAGTCCGAGGTCCGAAAGGTGCGCGACGCTCTGGTCGCGCGGCTGGCCGAGATCGACGTCCACGTCCCCGGCACCTCGGGCGGCTCCGACTTCGTGGAGGCGGCGGTGCGCGCCACCGCCCAGTCCGAGGACGCGCACCGCAAGCTGCTCGAGCAACGCGACCTGTACGTCAAGCTCACCGCCGACCGCGGCGAGCGCGCCCGCGCCGCCCAGGTCGCCAAGCAGCTCCACGAGCACCTCGGCACCCGGCGCTTCGTCAACTGGCTGCTCAGCGAGGCCCTGGACGAGCTGGTCATCGGCGCCTCGGAGATCCTGTGCGCCTTGACATCCGGCCAGTACGACCTGACGTACGCCGACAACGACTTCTACGTCATCGACCACCACGACGCCGATCTCACCCGGCCGGTGCGCACCCTGTCGGGCGGGGAGACCTTCGCGGCGTCGCTGTCGCTGGCCCTGGCGATGTCCGACCAGCTGGCCGGGATGTCCTCGCGCGGCGCGAGTCTGGAGGCCATCCTGTTGGACGAGGGCTTCGGCACCCTGGACGCGGCCACACTGGATCAGGTGGCGTCCAGTCTGGAATCCCTGGCGGGCAACCGCGACCGCATGGTCGGCGTCGTCACCCACGTGGCGTCCCTGGCCGAGCGGGTCCCGGTGCGGTTCGAGGTCGGCAAGGACGCCCGGGGTTCCCACGTGGCGCGGATGGAGGGCTGATGCGGATCAGTGTCAGCGCCTGGGATCCCGGCTACGCCGACACCGGCGAGGGAACCGGGCGCGACAGCCAGGCGCGGCTGGAGCTCAACGTCGAGGTGCCGATGCGCGACTGGGCGCCGGTCACGCCGTCGGCCGCCGCGCCGCGCCGGGTGCTGCTGGTGGACGGCGTGCGCCGCCTGGACGCGCGCGTCGACATCAGTGTGGACGGCGAGCCGCCGTCGCCCGGCATCTGCGCGTCGTACGCCGCCGGGGTCGTGGAATGCGTGCTGGACGGCCGATCGCGGGCCACGGTGCCGGTGACCAGGGTGGAGCGGGGTCTGTTCAGCGCCGTCGCCGACGCGGGGCTCACCGCCGGGCGCACCGCCAGCTACGCGGCGCATCGGGTGCGGGCCAGCGAGCCCGGGGACCTGCTCAACGCCGTCCAGGACCGGCTCACGTCCATCGAGGTGGAGGTCGCCGACGCGGCCGACCCGGCGCCCGGGGACCTGCTGGTGATCGACGGCGCGCTGCGGCGCCGCACCCACCTGGCCCGGGCGGTGGGGTACATCAAGTCGCACCAGCGGCGCTACCTCCCCGACGATCTGGGCCCGCTGATCGACAAGCTGGCGCCCGGCGAGCGAACGCCGGTGTTCGTGCTGGGAACCACGTGGCGGCGCCACACCTGGTATCTGCGGTTGCCGGGCGGCGGGGACGGTTCGTGGGCGGGCATCGCGCGGCTGGAGGCCTCCGCGGACCTCGACATCGGCGACGTCATCGACCTGGCCAACTCCTCCCAGGCGGTGCTGCCCCGGCTGGCGTCGGCGGCGCACAAGGACCCGCGGGCGCCGCAGAACCTCACCCCGATCGCGGGCCTGGAGCGGCGGCTGCGCTCCACACTGGGCGATCCCCGATTGTTGTTGCGGGGCTTGAGAATCGGTTCTCAACGCCCGGCGTGACCACTAGACTTGATGGTCGAGGCCAAAGGAGTCGACGCGATGTTCGGGACCCACCACACCACCAAGCTTCCGCCCTCCGAGGCGCTGCCCGGCCGGCCCGGCCCCCTGCTGGACCCGTCCGACCGCAACGCCGTCTTCGGGACCCCGCTGCTGGGGCCCTACCCCGAGGGCAGCGACGTCGCCGAGTTCGGCGTCGACTGCTTCTGGGGCGGCGAGGCCCAGTTCTGGAACCTGCCCGGCGTGTGGACGACCGTCGCCGGTTTCCAGGGCGGCCACACCCCCAACCCGATAGCCGACGAGATCCTCAGCCACCGCACCGGGCACACCGAGGCGGTGCGGGTCGTCTACGACCCCCGCGAAACCTCCTATGAGGAATTGCTGGTCGTATTCTGGCGCAACGAGAACCCCACCCGCCGCATCGACATGCGCGGCCACGGCCGCTCCGCCATCTTCACGCGCGACTCCGGCCAGGCGGCCCGGGCCACGGCCTCGCGCGACGCGCTCCAGCGGGAACTCGACCGCCGCCGCAAGGACCCCATCACCACCGAGATCCTGTCGGCCGAGGAATTCCCGTTCTATCCGGCCGAGCTTCGCCACCAGCAGCACCTGGCCGGGCGCCGAGCCCGCGCCTAGCCCCCCGGGACGATCAGGCCCGTCTCGTAAGCCAGGACGACGGCCTGGGCGCGGTCGCGCAGGCCGAGCTTCGCGAAGATCCGCGCGACATGGGTCTTCACGGTGGCCTCGCTGAGCGTGAGCCGCTCGGCCAGCTCCGTATTGGACAGTCCGCGGCCCAGCAGCGCGAGCACCTCGCGCTCCCTTCGGGTGAGACTGGACAGTTCATGATGGACGACCGGCGGCGCGGCGAAGCGCTCCACCAGGCGCCGGGTGATGGACGGCGCCAGCAGGGCGTCGCCGGTGTCGACCAGGCGCACCGCCGCCGCCAGGTGCGCGGCGGTGACGTCCTTGAGCAGGAAACCGCTGGCGCCCATGGACAGCGCCGCGTACACGTAGCGGTCGAGGTCGAAGGTGGTCAACATGATCACGCGGCACCCCCGGCGGTCCTGAAGGATGCGCCGGGTGGCCTCCAGACCGTCCATGCCGGGCATCCGAATGTCCATCAGCACCACGTCGGGGCGCAGCCGCGTCGCCTGCGACACCGCCTCGGCGCCGTCGGACGCCTCCCCCACCACCCGCAGGCCGCGGGCGGTCAGGATCATCCGGAAGCCGGTACGGATCAGGGCCTGATCGTCGACGATCAGTACCCGCGGCGCGTTCATCGACCCTCCAAGGGAATCCGGGCCCGCACCCGCCAGCCGCCACCGAGCCGCCCGCGAGCGTCCAGGTCACCACCGTAGACCGCCACCCGCTCCCGCAGCCCCATCAGGCCCCGGCCCGCGCCCCGGTCCGCGCCGCCGACCGGCGGCGCTCCGAACAGGACACTGGGACCCGAGTTGGTCACCTCCAGCCTCAGATACCTGTCGCCGTAGCGGATGCTGACGTCGGCGCGCTCGCCGTCGCCGTGGCGCAACGCGTTCGTCAGTGCCTCCTGCACGACGCGAAACGCGGTGGCGTCGACGCCGGGCGGCAGGGCCCGGCGCTCGCCCGACACCCGCACCTCGACCGGAAGACCGGCGAAGGCGATGCGATCGATCAAGGGACTCAAGCGATCCAGGCTCGGCTGCGGCGACAGGTCGGCGGGTTCGGAGCCGTCGGCGGGCGGCGCCAGCAGGCCCAGCAGGTGCCGCAGCTCCGTCATCGCGTCCCGTCCGGCGTTCTCCACCGCCCCCAGGGCCTCGGTGACCGCGCCGGGCGCGTCGCGGAGGATCTCGCTGGCGGCCGACGCCTGCACCACCATCAGGCTGACATTGTGGCTGACGATGTCGTGCAGGTCGTGGGCGATGCGGGCGCGCTCGGCGTCCACCGCGGACCGGGCGGCGGCCTCGCGTTCCCGCTCCAGCAGCCAGCCGCGTTCGCCCAGCACCGCGCGGTGCGCCCGCCGGGAGCGCGCCAGCGCCACACCCAGGCAACCCGCCGCTCCACCGGTCACGGCCAACGCGACGACCAGCGCCATCATCATGGAACCACTGTGGCAGCCGCGAACCGTTGGCGCGTCATCCCCGCGGACCCATTCGATACATCGCCGGGATGACACCGGCGCGAGGTTACCTCCGTGGCCCGATGCGTCCGGCCGGTGGCGGTTCTAGGTTCGTGGCATGAATGACCACAGCACGCCGCAGCCCGTCGTGAGACTCGACGGCGTCGTCAAGGAGTTCGTCTCAACCACGGCGCTCGATGGCCTGTCCCTGGAGGTCGGGGCGGGCGAGGCGGTCGCCGTCATCGGCCCCTCCGGGTGCGGGAAGTCCACCATGCTCAACATGGTGGCCGGACTGGACCGTCCCACCGCCGGGACCGTGACCGTGCACGGCGAGGACCTCGGCGCCCTCAACGAGACCGCGCTGGCGCTGTTCCGGCGCCGCCGGGTCGGCATGATATTCCAGTTTTTCAATCTGCTGGACGATCTGCCCGCGCTGGACAACGTCGCGCTGGCCGCCCAGTTGGCCGGCGTGGCCGCCAGACCGGCGCGCGAGCGCGCCCTGGAACTGCTGGGCGAACTCGGCATCGCCAACCGCCGCGACGTCTACCCCGCCGCGCTGTCGGGTGGGGAACGGCAACGGGTCGCGGTGGCGCGTGCCCTGATGAATCGGCCCGGGCTGCTGCTGGCCGACGAGCCCACCGGCGCCCTGGACAGCCACGCCGGCGAACAGGTGATGGATCTGCTGCTGGACCTCAACCAGATGGGACAGACCCTGATGATCGTCACGCACGACCCGCGGCTCGCGCAGCGCTGCGCCAGCCGGGTGGTGCGGATGGCCGACGGGCACGTGGTGTCCGATCGCAGCCTGGAGCGTGCGTGATGAGGGCGGTGTGGAGGGCCGCGCGGGCGGCCGTACACCGGCGGCGCATGCAGACCGTCGTCATCGCGGTGGTGGTGCTGTTCTCCACCGCGACGATCGCGGTGGCGCTCGGGCTGCTGGTGGCCTCGACGCAGCCGTTCGACCGGGCGTTCGCGCAGCAGAACGGCGCCCACGTCACGGCGACCTTCTCCGCCAAGGCGACCGACGACCTGGCGGCGACGTCCGATCTGGACGAGGTGGAGGCCGCCGCGGGGCCGTTCGGGATCGCCACGGAGAACCTGAAGGCCGCCGACGCGCCCGATGACATCCCCGGCGTCTCCTTCACCATCGTGGGCCGCGACCGCCCCGTCGGCGGACAGGTCGACGCGATGGATCTGTGGCAGGGCCGCTGGGCGGCCAAGCCCGGCGAGATCGTCGTCAAGGCGACCCCGGGCATGGACCAACCCGCCCGCGACATCGGCGCGCGCCTCACCGACGCCCACGGCCGGACGTTCACGGTGGTGGGCAAGGCGTACAGCCTCAGCGACACCGCCGACGCGTGGGTGACGCCCGGGCAGATGGCGGACCTGAAGCCCACCGAGACCCAGATGCTGTACCGCTTTCACGACCACGACACCTCCGCCGACATCGCCGCGGGACTCAAGGCGGTGACCGATCGGCTGCCGGAGGGTTCGCTGGTGGCGTCGCAGTCGTACCTGGTGATCAAGAAGACCGTGTCGGCCGGGCCGGGCAAGTACCTGCCGTTCCTCATGGTCTTCGGGATCCTCGGGGTGCTGGTGGCGGTCTTCGTGGTGGTCAACGTGGTCAGCGGCGCCGTGGTGTCCG